>CAVCWF010000173.1:0-5989 GCA_963605945.1 Lachnospiraceae bacterium | reverse complement strand
GCCATAGATTTTCTGCGTGAAAAGTGCGCGAACGGCAGGGTTTTCTACGATATCCGGCAGGATATCGCGCCGCCGTGCCTTATGGCCTTCTCTGTCGAGGGCGCGGAGCGCTCCGTGCTCATCTGCGCAGGAGGCGCGTACGGCGATGTGTGTCTGCTGTCCGAGGGCTTTCCGATAGCGCGGCGGCTCAACAGGCTCGGAATCTCCGCTTTTGTTCTCCGCTACCGCTGCGGCAGAATGCCCGTGCCGGTAAATGACCTTGCCCGCGCAGTCGAATTCATTGCCGAGAATGCCGAGCTGTTCGGCGTGGATATGGGCAAGCTCGCGCTTATTGGCTTTTCCGCCGGGGCGCATCTCGCGGCCTCATATGCCGCCGGTATCGGCTGCACGCCTATACTTCCGGCGTATCTCATGCTGGCGTACCCCGTCGTCACGATGGGCGAATACGCCCACGCGGGCAGCCGCGAGAACATTCTGGGCGGCGATTTTTCTGCAGAGTCGGCGGAGCGCTGGTCGGTTGAGAAGCATGTGGGCGCGGATTTCCCGCCCTGCTATATCTGGCAGTGCCGGGACGACGACATGGTGTCCTCCCAGAACTCACTGCTGATGTACGATGCGCTGCAAAGCGCGGGTGTCCCGTCAAGGCTTGAGCTTGTCTCCGGCAGCGCCCACGGCTGGGGGCTTGCCGACGGCACAAGCGCCGACGGCTGGCTTGACCGCGCGCTCGATTTCTGGCAGAGCTTGGACGAATAGAATAACCCCGACCTATGGTCGGGGTTATTCTATTGCAGGCGGGCTTTCAGGCTCTCCCACAGCTCTATGATCTTGAATTTCAGCAGGTATCCGTCCTGCTCGCTGATTATGCCGTAATCCTCAGTCTCCATCGCCGCGCGCAGTTCATCTTCCGTCACGGCACCGGTACACAGCGGCGGAAAGGCCACGCACCACCAGTTGTGCCCCTCCCCCTCGCCGAGTATCACGCGCAGGGACTCGTATTCCCCCGCCGGGAGCGCGAAGCCGTCATAGCGCCGCGTCGGGTATCTCTCGCGGCCAAGCGTGACGCGTACCGTCCGCCCCTCGGCGGCGGATTCGGCGGCCTTCGCAATGCCGTCGGTATTCGCCGCGATAAGCTCGCGCGCGGCTTCCGCGTCCGCCGCGCCGTCAAGCCGCGGAGCCAGATACTCCAGCACCGCGTCGCGCACGCGGAGCTTTATTTCCTGCTCCTGCGTCTCGTCGGATGCCGCGATGACATGCAGGCGAATCAGCCGCGAGCTTATCGAGCTTTGCCGCGCCTCCGCCCACGCGCCCGCGCACAGGCTGATACTCAGCGCCAGCAGCGCCGCCAGCTCCCAGATCCGCAGACTTCTTCCCTTATTATAATTACGCATAAAACAACCGCCTCACTATGTATCGTTGTACACAGTATCGGCGGCTGTTTTGTTTTTTATACAGCGGCTAGCGCAAAATCCGCTCAGGCCAGCGCCCTGACCCCGCCCGCGAGACAGCAGAAGCCGTAATCCTTCTTCAGCTCGTCGCGCGCGGCCTCGGCGGCGGCCTTATCTGTGAAGATGCCGAAAACGGCGGAGCCGGTGCCGGTCATAACCGCGCCGAGCGCGCCATGGTCGATAAGCACGGCCTTTATCGCCGTGACCGTCCTCATGCGCCGGTCATTCACGTCCTCGAAAACGTTATACATCCTGCGGCAGATATCGCCCAGATTCGCCCGCTCCAGCGCGGAAACGATGCCCGCCGTGTCGGGATGGCGGCGCAGGCTGACCTGATCAAGCTTGCGGAACAGCTCCGGCGTGGATATCGAAAACTGCGGCTTGCAGATGACGAAAACGCAGTCCGGCAGCGGCGGCAGCGGAGTGAGCAGCTCGCCGCGCCCGCGCGCAAGCATCGTGCCGCCGCGGACGCAGAACGCAACGTCCGACCCGACTTCCGCGCCGAGTTCTTCAAGCCGTTCAACGCCGAACCGGTTCCCGAACGCGCGGTTCAGCCCGCGCAGTACCGCCGCGGCGTCCGTCGAGCCGCCGGCCATGCCCGCGCCGACAGGAATGCGCTTATCAATGCGGATGCACAGGCCGCGCTCCGGCTCCCCTGCGGCTTCAAAAAATTTCTTCGCCGCCCTGACCGCGAGGTTTCTCTCGTCGCCGGGGATGAAGGGGAGATTCGTCCGGGCGAAGATGCGGCTGCCGTCGGTGAAGCCGAGACGCACATCGTCGCACAGGGAGACGGTCTGCATCACCATCGCCATGTCGTGATACCCGTCGTCCCGCCGCGCGGTGACGTCCAGCGAGATATTTATTTTTGCATAGGCTTTTTCAATTATATCTTCACGCAAACAGATACACTCTCATTTCATAGGGTCTGGTCGTAAAGCCCTCGGATATGACGAAATTATGCTCGTAATTGTTCAGCACAAGCGCAGCCTTGCTGATCTTCAGGCTCTCAGGCGCGTCGAAGCGCACCGCGTCCCGCGTGAACGAGCATATGACCAGCAGCTTTTTATCCTCATAGCTGCGCAGATAGACATAGAGATTTTTGTCGTTGGGCAGCAGCTCCTGATAGTCGCCGTAGATGGCGATGGGGTTTTCCTTGCGGAACTTCAGCAGCTTGCGGTAGAAATTCAGCAGCGAGTCCGGGTCGTCCTCCTGTGAGGCGACGTTTATCTCGGTATAATTATCGTTGACGTAGAACCACGGTTTGCCGGTGGAGAAGCCCGCGTTCTCGCCGTCAGACCACTGCATGGGCGAACGCGCGCTGTCGCGGCAGGAGCGCTGCACCATCTCCAGCACCTTTTTCTTCGGCATGATCTTGGATGCAATGCGCACGGCGTTATGGGTCATGACGTCCTCATACATGTTCACGTCCGGCAGGCGCAGGTTCAGCATACCGATCTCCTGCCCCTGATAGATGAACGGCGTGCCGCGCTGGAGCATATACATCGCGGCCAGCATCTTGCCGCTCTCGTTCCGGTATGCTTCGTTGCCGTAGCGGCTGATTATGCGCGGATGGTCGTGATTTTCGATGTACAGCGCGTTCCAGCCGCGTCCGGCCAGCTTATACTGCCAGTCGCTGAAGGCGCGCTTCATCTTGACGAGATTGAATGGCAGCTGCACCATGTCTATCATAAAGCAGTCCGCCTCCATGTGCGAGAAAGCGATCATCTCGTCGAGCACCTGATCCGGCCCCTCGGTGACATACTGGAGGGCGATGTCCGCCGTGGTCAGCGGGCTTTCGCCGACGGTGAAGCAGTCGTAGCAGTCCAGCACGTCGCGCTTGAACTCCATGAGATATTCATGCACACGCGGGCCGTTTGAGTAGTATTTATAGCCGTTGGCCGCGGGGAGCCACGGGTGGGAGTCAGGCAGTCCCTCGGTCTTGGAGATAAAGGTGATGACGTCCTCGCGGAAGCCGTCCACGCCCATGTCCAGCCAGAACTGCATGATGCGCTTGACCTCCTCGCGCACCTTCGGGTTATCCATGTTGAGGTCGGGCTGCTTTTTGGCAAATACGTGCAGATAGTATTCGTCCAGCCCCTCGTCATACTCCCATGCGCCGCCCTCGAACATACTCGTCCAGTTGTTCGGCGGACGGCGTTTGCCGCGCACGGTCTTGCCCGGCCTCCATATATAATAATCGTGATAAGGGTTATCCTTGCTCTTGCGGCTTTCGATGAACCATTTGTGCTCGTCGCTGGTATGGTTGACGACAAGATCCATGAACACGCGCATACCGCGCTCGTGCGCGCCGTCAAGCACCTGACGGAATACGCCGAGGTCGCCGTACTCCGGGTTTATGTCCATATAGTCGGAAATATCGTAGCCGAAGTCCGCGTTCGGCGACGGGTATATCGGCGAGAACCAGATAGCGTCCACGCCGAGACTCTTGATGTAATCCAGCTTTGAGAGCACGCCCCACAGGTCGCCGATCCCGTCGCCGTTGCCGTCGCAGAAGCTGCGCGTCCAGATCTGGTACACCGCCATTTCCTTATGCCACTGCTTTGATGCCATTACAGCACCTCCCTTTTATGCTGGTATTTTACCACGTTTTTGCATAGCGCTCAACATTTTTCTTATTTTTTCCGGCCAAATACGGCGTACCCGCCCGGAGTCTGAGCGCATATATTGACTTTGTGCGCAGGAAACGTTATAATATAAGTTGTATAAGTGTGTTTGAAAGGATATGCTTTTCCCATGAAAAAACGTTTATTCTCTTTTCTTTTGATTTTCGTCCTGCTGCTCGGCATTATGCCGGCCGCATCGGCTGATTATATGTCCCTCAACTCCGCTGTTGCCGGGGAACGGCTTGACATGATAATCAAGCAGAACGAGTATTCCTCCGTCGCCTGCACGGACGGCTCCATCCCGAACGGCTGCGTCATCGAAACGGAGCTGCGGGACGGCGTGTATCACCACTATCTGCGCGGCACCCCCATGTACGCCGGGAATTACAGCTTCACGCTCACCTTCTCCAACGACGGCATCTCCTCCGGCGCGACGACCGTATGCTCCCTGACCATAGTGGCCGCGAACCCGACCGTCAGTATGCCGGACAACATCCGCTGCTATGAGGGCGATCAGGTGCAGATAGAGCTGCGCGCCACCGTCGCCGACTACGGCACGCTGAGCTATCAGTGGTACTACAACAACTACAACAGCAACCACGACGGCACACTCATAAAGGACGAGACTTCCTCGATCTACAAGCCCAGCACTTCCACCACCGGCACCACATATTATTACTGCGAAGTGACCAACACCAATAACGGCAGCACCTCCACCTTCATTTCCGCGACCGTCGCCGTGACGGTTGAGGAGGCCGCCGTGTCTTACATCAGCGTCAGCACCCTGCCGAAGCGCACCGAGTACACCGTCGGCGACTGGCTCGACGCGACGGGCATGAAGCTGCACGTCGTATACACCAACGGCCGCACCGAGGACATCGACGCGGGCTTTGGGCTGTACCCGACCGAGCTTACCGACGCAGGCACGATCAACATCACCGTCGACTACAAGGGCAAGGAGTGCACCTTCCCCGTAACGGTCAAGGAAGATGAGAAAAAGATCGAGAACATGAGCATCATCTCCAAGCCCACCAAGCTTGAGTACAATGTCGGCGACACGCTGGACACCACCGGACTGAAGCTGCGCGTGAGCTACGCCGGCGGCAAGACCGAGGATGTCACCACCGGCTTCACCTGCACCCCCACCACCCTCAGCAAGGAGGGCACTCAGGCCATAACCGTCACCTACGGCGGCAAGAGCACCAGCTTCACCGTCAAGGTCAGCAAGGCGAACGACGATGTGCAGAGCATCACCGTCGCCGTGCAGCCGACGAAGCTGACCTACAAGGTCGGCGAAAAGCTGGACACCACCGGCATGAAGCTCACCGTCAGAACCAGCTCCGAGACCAAGGACATCACCACCGGCTTTACCTGCACTCCGACCAGCTTCACCAAGGCCGGTGAGTACGAGATAAAGGTCGTATACGGCGGTAAGGAGACGACCTTCAAGGTCACCGTCACCGAGGACGCCGCGGCAAGCCCCGAAGCGAGCGCGACGCCCACCGTATCGCCCACGCCCAGCACTGAACCGCAGCCGGTCGCAAAGAAGTCCAACGCCCTGCTCATCGTCGGCATCATCGCCGCGATCCTCGCGCTGGCCGCGCTCGGCGCGTATGTCTACGTTATGAACCGCGGCAAGAGCGGCGGCAGACGCAGAAGATAACAGGTTTCAAACGCAGCCGCGCCATTGCGGCTGCGTTTTCAGTACGGCGGAACGGAGGGAAATTTTGCGGCGTCATGGAATGCAGACTCCGCGCCTGACCGCCGCCGGAAAATTTTTGTCCGCATTATACCAAGGAAAAAACGAAAAGTTATTGACAACCGGTATATAAATATGGTATTATCTCTTGGCTGAATAGGGAATGGCCATGCGGGTGTAGTTCAATGGTAGAACACCAGCCTTCCAAGCTGGATACGTGG
>CAVCWF010000172.1:0-13163 GCA_963605945.1 Lachnospiraceae bacterium | reverse complement strand
GCCGCGCTGGACTATCGCCTCGGTGCGCGTGTCGATGGAGCTGGTCGCCTCGTCGAGGATCATAACCGGCGGGTCGGCGACCGCGGCGCGCGCGATCGCGATGAGCTGCCGCTGCCCCTGCGAGAGGTTCGCGCCGTTGTTGGTGAGCTGCGTGTTATATCCGTCGGGCAGACGCGTTATGAAATCGTCCGCGCCCGCAAGCTCCGCCGCCGCGACGCACTCCTCGTCCGTAGCGTCCAGCCGCCCGTAGCGGATATTGTCAAGCACACTGCCGGTGAAGAGGTTCGTATCCTGAAGCACAAGGCCGAGCGAACGACGCAGGTCGGATTTCTTTATCTTGTTGATATTTATGCCGTCGTAGCGAATCTTGCCGTCGGCAATATCATAGAAGCGGTTGATGAGGTTCGTAATCGTAGTCTTGCCCGCACCGGTCGCGCCTACGAAGGCGACCTTTTGCCCCGGCTCGGCGTAAACGGACACGTCGTGCAGAACCTCTTTACCCTCCTCATAGCCGAAATCGACGTCCACCATGCGCACGTCGCCGCGCAGCTCGGTATAGGTGAGGCTGCCGTCGCTGTGCGGATGCCGCCACGCCCAGCGCCCGGTGCGCTCGGAGCTCTCGGTGATCGTGCCGTCGGGGGCAATGTTCGCGTTGACAAGGGTGACGTAGCCGTTGTCGGCCTCAGGCTTTTCCTCTATGAGCGTGAAGATACGCTCAGCGCCGGCGCCGGCCATGACGATGGCGTTTATCTGCTGAGTGAGCTGGTTGACATTGCCGGTGAACTGCTTGGACATGTTCAGGAACGGTACGAGGATACTTACGCTGAATGCTGCGCCGGAAATACTGACATTCGGGACGTTGGCCAGCAGGAACACGCCGCCGACGAGCGCCAGCGTGACGTACAGGACGTTGCCGATGTTGCCGATGATGGGGCCGAGAATGTTCGCGTAGGCGTTGGCGCGGAAGCTGTCGTCACAGAGCGCATCGTTTATCTCGTCGAAGCCCGCAAGGCACTTGTCCTCATGGCAGAACACCTTGACGACCTTCTGGCCGTTCATCATCTCCTGAATGTAGCCCTCGGTCTTTGCAACAGATTTCTGCTGGCGCAGGAAGAAGCGCGCGGAGCCGCCGCCGACCTTCTTGGCGACAAAGATCATCGCCACCACGCCGAGCAGCAGCACCAGCGTCATCAGGACGCTGTAATACAGCATGATCGCAAGCACGCACAGTACGATCGCGCCGGCCTGAATGAAAGAGGGGATCGCCTGTGAGACGAGCTGGCGGAGCGTGTCGATATCGTTGGTGTAGTAGCTCATAATGTCGCCGTGCTGATGCGTGTCGAAGTACTTTATCGGCAGATCCTGCATCCCGTCGAACATTTCGCGGCGGAGCTTGTCGAGAAAGCCCTGCGTCATATATGCCATGAGCTGGCTGTACAGCGTCATGGACAGAATCGACAGCACGTACAGGACTATCAGCGCCGTGACCCACGGCATTATCTCGGCCTTGGCTGCCGACCAGTCGCCGAGCTTGTAGTATTTCTCGACGATGGACAGCACGTTCTGCATGAATATCGACGGGATGGAAGAGACGATGGCGGAGAACAGAATACACAGCGCCGTAAGCGGGGCGAGCACGGGGTAGTAGCCGACGAGCTTCTTTATTACGCGGCCGATGTTGCCCTTCTTCGCCATCGGGGGCGCGTTTTTGATCTTATCACTCATCGTCGTCACCTCCGTTCGCCTGCTGCTGGCAGACCTCGCGGTATATTTCACTTGAGCGCAGCAGCTCGTCGTGAGTGCCGGTCGCGGCGATGCGGCCGTTGTCCATGACGATTATCATATCGGCGTCCTGCACGGAGGCCACGCGCTGCGCGATGATTATCTTGGTGGTTTCGGGAATATAAGTCTTGAAGCCCGCGCGGATGAGCGCGTCGGTGCGGGTATCGACGGCGCTGGTCGAGTCGTCGAGGATCAGCACCTTCGGCTTTTTGAGCAGTGCGCGCGCGATGCAAAGGCGCTGCTTCTGGCCGCCGGAGACGTTCGTGCCGCCCTGCTCGATCCATGTGTCGTAGCCGTCAGGGAAGGAGCGGACAAAATCGTCCGCCTGCGCGAGCTTGCAGGCAGCGATAAGCTCCTCATCCGTCGCGTCGGGGTTGCCCCAGCGGAGGTTATCCTTTATCGTACCGGAGAACAGCAGATTTTTTTGAAGTACGACCGCGACGCTGTTTCGCAGTGTCTCCATGTCGTAATCGCGCACGTCCACGCCGCCGACGCGGACGCTGCCCTCGGTGGTGTCGTAAAGGCGGGATATGAGCTGGATGAGCGTGGTTTTGCTGGAGCCGGTGCCGCCGAGGATACCGACGGTCATGCCGGAGGCGATATGCAGGTCGATATCGCGCAGGGCGAATTTCTTCGCCTTGGCGGAATACTTGAACGAGACACCGTCAAAGTCGACGGAGCCGTCCTTGACCTCGGTGACGGGGTTTTCGGGGTTTCTGAGCGCGGGCTCCTCGGACAGAACCTCGCAGATACGCTTCGCGGACTCAGCGGACATCGTGAGCATGACGTAGATCATGGAGATCATCATCAGCGACATGAGTATCTGGAAGCCGTAGGTCAGCATGGCGGACATCTGGCCGACGTCGATGGTCTGCCCGCCGCTCGTGATGACGAGCTTGGAGCCGACTATCATTATAAATACCATGTTGAAGTATACGCACAGCTGCATGAGCGGGGAGTTGAGTGCGACGATGCGCTCCGCGTGGGTGAAGTCGCCGCAGATATCCTTGGACGCCGCGCCGAACTTCTTCTTCTCGTAGTCCTCGCGCGCGAAGCCCTTGACGACGCGCATTGCGCGGACGTTCTCCTCGATGGACTCGTTGAGCCGGTCATACTTGCGGAACACGGCGCGGAACGCGGGCATCGCCTTGCGCGCTATCATAATCAGACCGAATATGAGCACCGGCACGACGACCACGAAGGTAAGCGCGAGCTTGCCGCCCATGATGAAGGCCATCACGATGCAGAATATGAACATCAGTGGACTGCGGATCGCCATGCGGATTATCATCATAAACGACATCTGGACGTTGCTGACGTCGGTGGTCATACGCGTTACGAGCGAGGCGGAGGAGAACTTGTCGATGTTCTCAAACGAGAAGCCCTGTACGCGCTCGAACATATCGTGGCGCAGGTTGCGCGCAAAGCCCGTGGATGCCTTGGCGCAGGTAGCGCCCGCGATACCGCCGCAGCAGAGCGACAGACAGGCCATCAGCACCAGAAACAGCCCGATGCGCACGACCTGTTCCATCGGAGCGTCGTATTTTATCAGGTTTACGAGCCTCGCGGTCACAAACGGGATAAATGTCTCGATAAACGCTTCGCCCACTATGAAAATCAGCGTGAGAATCGTGGGCTTTTTGTATTCTCTCAAGCAGCCGGCAAGTCTTTTTATCATGTGCCGTCACATCCCTTCCCGCCGGGACACTGCGCGGGGTACATGTCCATGGCGTTTTTAAGCATAGTATCAGTAATTTTCAGAAACTCGGAAATCTGCTCCGCGCTCAGCCCGCGGCACAGCTCGTCAAAGACCGTGCGGTCAAGGCTGTCCATGCAGCGGAACACCTCTCCGGCCATCGGCGCGGAGACGATGCATTTCGAGCGCCTGTCGCGCGTGCTCACGCGGCAGCTCACAAAGCCCTTGGCCTCAAGACGCTTGATTATCTCGTTGAGCGTCGGATGGCTGAGGTGCGTCGCGCGTTCGAGGTCGCGCTGGTTTATCTCCTCAAGCCCGGCCATCTCCATGCGGTGCAGCTCGCAGAGCACAAAGCCCTGAACCCCCGTGAGTCCCTGCTCACCGATAAGCTCGTCGATGCGCCGCCGGAAGCTTCGGTGCAGTATCGAGAAGCGCGCGCCTATCGGTATTTCGCAATCCATTAAGCTCACCTCTCTAATAGGTAGTATACGACATATTTTAGCCATTTGGTTTTATAATGTCAATCAGCATCACAGACAAAAAGAACGGATATCCTGCGGACAGCTTTCGTCACAATGCTCTGAACTTTTTATGAAGCCTTGAAAAATCCGCGCGGCGCGGCTATAATCAAGGCATAAATATAATAGTAGGAGCATTGCCATGAAAAGAGCGTATATAAACGGCATCATACTCGACGGCAGCGAAAATATGCAGCCGCAGAAGGACATGAGCATCATCACCGACGGCGAGAAGATCGTCGGCATCGTCCCCGCGGGCAGCGAGGGTGCGAACTGCGAAATGGTCGATCTCGGCGGCAAATATATCATGCCGGGGCTTATAAACCTGCATCTGCATCTGCCCGCCTCCGGCCGTCCGAAGAAAAAGCAGGCTGACAATACCAAGCTTGTAAAGGCCGTCACGAGCACCGCGCTCATGCGGCGCGTGGTCGAGATCATCTGCGCCGCGAATGCCAAGACCCAGCTTATGAGCGGCGTTACCACCATCCGCACGTCGGCGGCATCATGGAGTACGACGGGAAAATACGCGACGGGATAAAGGCCGGGAAGTACGTCGGCCCGCGCATCCTCGCGGCGAACATGGCGGTCTCCGTGCCCGGCGGGCATATGGCAGGCTCGCTTGCGTACGAGGCACACAGCGCCGAGGAGGCGAAAAATCTTGTCACTAAGATCGCTTCCGGCAAGCCCGACCTTATAAAGCTGATGATAACCGGCGGCGTGCTGGACGCGACCGTTAAGGGCGAGCCGGGCGCGCTGAAGATGCCGCCTGAGTACGTCAAGGCTGCGTGTGACGAGGCACACCGGCTGGGCTACAAGGTTGCCGCGCATGTGGAAAGCCCGGAGGGCGTGCGCGTCGCGCTTGAAAACGGCGTGGACACTATTGAGCACGGCGCAAAACCGGACGAGCAGATCATCTCCCTTTTCAAGGAGAGGGGAGCGGCGCTGGTGACGACGATATCTCCCGCGCTGCCCTACGCGCTGTTTGACCGCGAGGTCAGCCATATCACCGAGACGGAGAAGTATAACGGCGAGGTCGTGTTCAACGGCATGATAGACTGCGCCCGCGCCTGCCTTGCAGCCGGCATCCCCGTCGGCCTCGGCACCGATACTGGCTGCCCGTACATCACGCATTACGATATGTGGCGCGAGCTGAACTATTTCCATAAATACTGTGGCGTGTCGAACGCTTTCGCACTGCACACCGCGACGATGATAAACGCGGAGATAGCCGGACTTTCCGACGTCACCGGCAGCATCGCGCCGGGCAAGTGCGCCGACTTTGTCGTCACGGAGAAAAACCCGCTTGACAGCCTTGAGGCTCTGCGCACTCCCGCGATGGTCGTCGCCCGCGGCGAAGTGTTCAACGCGCCCAAGGTGAAGAAAATGGCGCAGGTAGAGCGCCAGCTCGATCTATATAAATAATGTAGGAACATCTGTCCCCCGGTTTTCGTCAAAACCGAGGGACGGCGTGTTTTACGGCCTAAACTTACTGGCTGAAATGACTGAATTTTATGCAAAATCACTCCCATGCGCAGAATTGAGATACTTTTGTTGTTGTCAAAGAAAAAGCAAAAATATATAATGCTTAGAATGTGAGAACTAATCTCTCAGCATGCAAGAATAATTGTCAGCGGGTACGGAGGAATTATGCGAAACATATTCAAAATTTTCGGGAGGGACGTCAAGTCTCTCAGCCGGCATTTCTTCGCTTTCGTCGTGGCGATAGCAATAATGATCCTGCCGAGTCTGTACGCATGGCTCAACATCTATTCAAACTGGGATCCTTACGGCAACACGGGCAATATCTCCATTGCCGTCGCGTCGCTGGACAAGGGCTATGTGACCGATACGGGAGAGAAGGTCAACAAGGGCGACGATATCATCGAAGACCTGCGTGAGGCAACGGCCATCAACTGGGTCATCACAGACAGCGAGGAGCAGGCCGTCAACGGCGTGTACTCCGGCGAATATTACGCCGCCGTCGTCATTGACGAGAACTTCTCCTATAACATGTACAACATGCTTACCATGTGGAACGGCAAGCCTGAGATAACCTACTATGAAAACGCGAAGAAGAACGCCGTTGCGACCAAGATAACCGACACTGCGGTCGAATCGCTCAAGCGCTCGATAAACGAGAACTATCTTGAGGTTCTGATAAGCGGCATCATGGAGCAGGCGAACGTCATCTCTGCCGAGATCGCCGAGGATAACCCCAGAGAGGCGCTGCACGTTGTTCTGCAGCAGGCGCTGAGCACGCTCAACGCGGCGCAGCGCGCGCTGGATAACTTCGCATCGGGCGGTAGCGGCAACATCAGCATCGACACCTCGGAGCTTGACAAGATAATTGCCGACATCAACTCCAAGCTCCCGGAGGGCAGCGAGATACGCGACAACGTGGCGCAGATAGACCTCGCCGTGTACGAGGCGCTTGAAAAGGTGCAGGCGTCGCTTGACAGGCTGCAGAACGCCATCGAGTCCGGCAATGCCGACGCGATAGCCGCAGCCAAGGAAGCGGTCGAGAAGGCCGCCGCCGACGCGATAGCCTGCGGCGACAAGGTGAGCGGCTGGGGCGATGCGATCCCCGGCGACACTCAGGTCGGGCAGGATGCGAAGGCTCTCGCGCAGAAGATAGCCGATAACTTCTACGACCTCGGCAAGTGGCTCAACGCCCTGCCGCACAGGGACGATATTCAGGAGGCCATCGGCGACTGCACGGATATTGTCGATACCATCTTCGGCCTGACGGACACCATTGTCCCCTCCGCCGAGGAGCTTACCAAGGCCGTCGAGGACATCTTCCTCAATGTTGCAACAACGCTTGACAGCGTGCGCAAGCTGAATAACGACGCGCTCGTCCTGCGCGACGCCGTCGAGAGCACAAAAGCTGCGCTGGACGATACGCTCCACGCGATGCAGCCCGCCGCTTCGCGCGTTATCGCGTCCCTGACGGAGACGATACAGAAGCTCGACAACATCACGACCGACGAGGATTACTTCGCCGCGCTTGTCGATCTGCTGGGCGGCAGCCCGGCGGTCTACGGCCAGTACCTCGCGCAGATAGTGCAGACCAGCGTCACTCCGATATACCCGATAGCAAACTACGGCTCCGCGATGGCTCCATTCTACTCGGTGCTGGCTGTGTGGGTCGGCGGCGTTATCCTCGTTGCGATACTCAAGCCGCACGCAAGCCCTGAGGGACTTGTGAATCCCAAGCCCGTGCAGCTGTTCTTCGGCCGGTATCTGCTGTTCTTTGTGATGAGCCAGATACAGACCGCGATAATAATCACCGGCGACCTGCTGATCCTGAAGATACAATGCCTCGAACCGGGGCTGCTGTACCTGACGGGCTTCGTCACCAGCTTCACTTTCAGCCTGCTGATATATTCTCTGGCCGTGTCCTTCGGCGACGTCGGCAAGGCGATAGTCGTCGTCATCATGGTTCTCCAGATCGCAGGCTCCAGCGGTACCTTCCCGATAGAGCTGCTGCCGGAGGTGTACCAGAAGATATACCTGTTCTTCCCCTTCCCCTACGCTATCGACGCAATGCGCGAATGCATCTGCGGCCTGTACGGCAATATATATGTCACCAAGCTCATGCAGCTGCTGATATTTGCCGTGGCGGCGCTTGGCATCGGCCTGTTTGTGCGTAAACCGTTCATGGGAGTCAATCATTTCATGGAAGAGCGTCTCGAAGAGACCGGACTGTTCTAAGGAGGTGCAGTACAATGTCAGAGCATAGCTATCATAAGTTGTATGACCGCCTCGTTGACGAGGTCAAGACACTGTATTACGCGAATCAGGTTCGCATCCATAAGGGACTCTGGGCGCTGATAATTTCCACCGTGCTGTTTCTGACGATAATGTTCATCACAAACGGCTCGAAGGTCATCTTCCTGCTGATGTGGATCGCGACGATGTTCGCCGTGGCGGCGTACCTCATCGCGGTGGAGTACCTGAACTTTGAGCTGAAGCGCAAGGTGGAGGAGATAACACGCCGCGAGCAGGACTTCGGCGAGGAGACGGCGGATATCGTAGTCCGCCAGCGCCGCCAGCGTCTTGCCGAGACGATAACCGAGCTGGAAGCCGCGACGGAGGCCGCCCGCACCGCTATGACGACGCAGCGTAAGACAGTCGCCGTACCCAACGATGAGGTGGACGAGATAATAGATGAGCTGCGCGCCGAGTACAATGACGAGTCCGGCAAGGACGGGGCAAAGGGCGCATCGGAGGATAAGGCATGAAAAAGATAGGTAAAATAATTCACCTTGATATGAAGCGCCTTGGCCAGAGCGTCGTGGCAGTTGTCGTCATCATGGGTCTGTGCCTTGTGCCCTCGCTTTACGCGTGGTTCAACATCCTCTCCAACTGGGACCCCTACGGGCCGGCCTCCACGTCGAACATCAAGGTCGCCGTTGCGAATGAGGACGACGGCGCGGAGCTGCTCGGCCTGACGCTCAACATCGGCGAGATGGTCATGGAGGGCTTGGAGTCCAATAATCAGATGGGCTGGGTCTTCCTCGACACGCGCGATGAGGCGCTGTCCGGCGTCTACTCCGGCAAGTATTACGCGGCACTGATCGTGCCGCCGGAGTTTACCGGAGACTTCCTCAGCATTATGAGCGGCGAGCTTCGCCACCCGCAGATAGAATACTACGAAAACGAAAAGAAAAACGCGATCGCGCCTAAAATAACCAACAAGGCCAAGACCGCAGTGCAGGAGCAGATAAACGCCACCATCGTTGAGAAAGCGGCGGACGCGGTGAACACCATAAGCTCCATGATCCGCGCTTTCGGCCTTGACGCGGACGACGTTGCGAACAGCCTCACGAACGCGCTGGACAATGCCTGCGAGCAGCTTCAGGAGCTGAATGTCATTCTCGGCTCGGTCAAAAACCTGCTGACGCAGACGGAGAACCTGATGGAGGTCTCCGCAGCGACGATAAACGATGCGGGCGAAGTGATAATCAATGCCGGCAACACCGTCGGCTCCGTGAGCAATGCCATCGGCACCGGCTCCAGCGTCGCGGGCGATCTGTCAAATAATATCGTCAAGGCGCTTGACGATATCGACAAGGATCTCGACTCCCTGCTCGGCATCGTCAGCTCTTGGGGCGGCACACCGCTGCTCAAGGAAGCGATAAACCAGATACTCGACGACCTTGAGGCAAAGCTCGAAGCGCTCAAGGGACGCATCCCCGACCCGTCCGCAATACTCGACCGAGCGATCGCGCGCATCGAGAAGATAAAGTCGCTCATCGAGAGTATGGACGCCGAGGCCGTGCGCGACGATATGATCGCCGAGGTCAAGGCACTGATAAGCGATATCGACGCGCTTGAAACGGAGCTTGTCTCGCGCAAGGATCGTGTCGGCGCGGCGTACACCGCGATGGACGGCATAAATCAGGACATCAAGAACTTTGACTTCTCTCTCTCGAACGAGGAGATCAACGCGAAGCTCACCGAGATGGACAAAACCCTTGAGGACTTGGCCGCGGAGCTGACGTCGCTCAACGCGGCGGATCCGTTGATGAGCTTTGACGACGACCTGAAGCATATCGAGAGTATCCGCAATGAGCTGAGCAATATCGGGGAGCCCACTTCGCAGCTCAAGATGATGGAGTGGAGCCTCAAGGTGATGAACGACCTGACCTTCAAGTACGATCAGCTCTCCGCGGGCATTGATTCGCTGAACGTCGCAAAGGACGCGGC
Organism: Lachnospiraceae bacterium; assembly: GCA_963605945.1. GTDB lineage: Bacteria > Bacillota > Clostridia > Oscillospirales > Oscillospiraceae > Limivicinus. The sequence continues at coordinate 3,455 of CAVCWF010000172.1, read as the reverse complement.
GAACCGCGCGATCGACAACATAAGCTCGTGGAACGGCGGCACTGCGGCGCAGCAGAAGATACTGGAGCTTTTGAACAAGATCGAAGAGAAGCTCAAGGCCATCGAGGTCTCCACGCCGAGCCTGACCAAGTACATCGACGACGCCATAGCGAAGCTTGAAGAGATACGCCAGAAGGTCGATCAGATAGAGGATCCCGGCATCCGTCAGGAGATCATCGACAAGATAAACGAGATGCGCGACGTGATCCGCACCGCGATACTCACCTTCAACGAGAACGTCACCGACCATATCACGGGCGCGGCCAACAGCGCGCAGGCGGCGCTGAACGAGGTGCAGAACGTGCTGCTTGGCAGCGCGGGCAAGGTCAACGGCGTGGCCGATACGCTGCGCGGATACAGCTCCGCCCTCGGCGACGGTATGACCTCAATAGACGCGTCGATAGCGCTTTCGAACGCCGTCTACAACTACCTGTATGATTTCGCGGACGACGTGCGGCGCTTTGTTGACAGCGACGGCTTCAAGCGCCTAATGGAGGTGCTTGAGGATAACCCCGACGGTCTGGCCGATTACCTCACATCTCCGGTCGATATGCGCACGGAGATCGTCTATGAGATCAGCGACTACGGCTCCGCCATGTCCCCGTACTACATAATGCTGGCGCTGTTTGTCGGCTCGCTCCTTGCGGCGACGATGATAAAGGTGCCGGTGAATTACCCCGAACTCGGCCGCACACGCGGTATCCAGCGCTACTTCGGACGCTTCACGCTCTTCCTCGGCATCGGCATCCTTCAGGCGCTCGTCACCTCGCTCGGCTGCCTGTACTACGTCGGTATCCAGTGCGTCGCGCCCGGACGGTTCATTCTGGCCTGCATGATATGCTCGCTGAACTTCGTATTTATGAATTACAGCTTTGTCTATGCGCTTGATAACATCGGCATGGCGCTCTCCGTCATCATCATGGTCATTCAGGTCGCCGGTTCCGGCGGTTCCTATCCGTACCATGTCCTGCCGCAGTTCTTCCAAGATCTCTATGACTTCATGCCGTTCCACTACGGCATGGACATGATCCGCGAGACCATCGGCGGCTTCTACGACGGGACTTACGCCCGCTGCGCGATCATCCTGCTGTTGATGTGCGTGCTGTTCATGGTGCTGGGACTCGTCCTGTACTACCCGGCGCGCAAGCTCAACGCGGCGATAGCCAAGAGCAAGGAAGCCACCGGCGTTATGTGATAACCACCAAAACAAAAAAGCGGAGAACTGTGAAAACAGTTCTCCGCTTTTTGCGGTTGATTACTTTTCGTGCCGCCCCTTATATCCGCCGGGCAGCCGCAGCGGAAGGTCAAAATTCAGCACGAACGCGCATATACCGGCGTCCTCGTGCTCCTCCAGCAGACGGAAGATGAGCCGCGTGATGTAATACGCAATGAAGGCCGAGGCCACTCCGATGATCGCCGCGAACAGCACGTCCGACGGGTAGTGCGCCATGAGGTAGTTGCGCGATATCGCCATCAGCAGGACGATTATTACCGACGGCACGACAAGCTTCCTGCCGCGCATCAGGCACAGCGCCGTCATGCCCGCCGCCGCGGCCGTCACATGCCCGGAGGGGAAGGAGTAGCCGTCCTCGGCGGGGGAGCCGACGGCCTGCCACCACTGGCGGTACAGCTCGACCGTTTCAAACGGGCGCGGCCTTGCGACCAAGTCCTTGAGGATGAAGTTCGTTATCAGCGCGCCGCAGCACACCGCGCCGAACACGCATACGCCCACGCGGCGTGTGCGCGCAAAGCACATCAGCACAAGCGACAGCAGCAGGAGCAGCAGCCCTTTCTCGCCGAGGAAGGTGATAAGCTTCATCAGCGGCGTCAGCACGGAGCCGAGCGCGCCGGAAAGAGAATGCATTATTTTCAGAATCGCTTCGTCGTAACCGGCAAAGGCCGTGTTCAGCCATTGCGCGGCGGCGGTCAAGGTCATATTATCCCTTCTCTCTGTGTAGTGATTTGTAGTATAATGCCGAAACTCCAAAAGTGCAAGGAAAATCGGACACGGCCTATTGTTATATCCCGTAACATGAAAAAATTTCATTACGTCAGATTAAAATAAGTGTCCAAAAATTGACGCTTTTTTGTAATTATATATTTGACATAATTGAAGCAATCTATTATAATTTCTTCTGCACAGTACGCTTTTTATTGACTGTTAAGCACAAAGCTTGTAAAATATATACACATGAACCATACGCGGCCTACCTCTCGATTCGGGCAGGGCTTGGACATATTGCCGCCTCGCCGCGGCGGAACGGAGACGCTGCCATGAGAGAAGCTTCGCGGCTTTCCCAATCGTATATAATCGCCGCCCCTTCCGCGGACGACTGTGACGCGCAGGCGGCGCGTCTTGCCGCGCGCGCGGTATGCAGCGGAGCGGAGCCGAGGCCCTGCGGAAAATGCCGGGACTGCCGGAAAGCGGCCGCGGGGATACATCCGGATATCATAAATGTCCGGCGCATGACGGACGATAAGGGTCGCTCCAAGCGCGAGATCATGGTCGATCAGGTGCGCGATATGGCGGCGGACGCCAGCATATTGCCGAACGAGGCCGAGCGCAAGGTGTACGTGATACACGAGGCGGAGCTGATGAACGAGAGCGCGCAGAACGCGGCGCTGAAGCTTCTGGAGGAGCCGCCCGCATGGGTCGTGTTTATCCTGTGCACCGTGAATTCCGAGCGGCTTCTGCCGACGGTGCGTTCCCGCTGCACGGAGATAAGCTCCGGCGGCGAAAAGCGGATGGACGCCGCGATGAAAAAGCTCGCATCGGATTATCTCAAGGCCGTTGCCGCGAGGGACAGGCTGCGCCTGTTCTGCTGGTGCACCGCGAACGAGGGCATGGACGTGCGGGACGCTTCGGATTTCGTCGCCTGTGCGGGAGAGCTTCTCGCGGAAATGCTGTGTATGCGCGAGAAGAACCCCGGCATAGACCGGGCGGAGATACTGCGTCTGGGCACGGTGCTTTCGCGTTGCGGCGCGATGCTTCAGGTCAATACGGGCGTAAAGCATATTTTTGGATTGCTGGCAGTGGAGTCGCTGCCGACGGCATAGAACAGAGGAAAAATAATTGATTGATGTTGTAAGTATAAAGTTTAAAAACCGCGGGAAAAGCTATTTCTTCGATCCCGGCAAGCTGGATATCAAGACCGGGGACAAGGTCATAGTCGAGACCTCCAAGGGCTTGGAGATCGCCGACTGCACCCGCGGGAACCACGCGGTCATGGAGACCGCGGTCGTGCAGCCGCTCCGTCCGGTGGTGAGAGTTGCCACGGCGGACGACCTGCGCGTGACCGAGATAAACAAGAAGCGCGAGAAGGAAGCCTTCGAGATATGCCAGCAGAAGATCGCCGAGCACGGGCTCGACATGAAGCTGGTGGACGTGGAGTGCAATTTCGAGGGGAACAAGACGA
>CAVCWF010000171.1:0-3716 GCA_963605945.1 Lachnospiraceae bacterium | reverse complement strand
GCGGGCAATAAGCTCCTTGACGTCAAAGGGTTTGGTCACGTAGTCGTCCGCGCCCATGTCAAGGCCGGTTATCTTATCCGTGGTCTCGCCCTTTGCGGTAAGCATGATGATCGGCACGGCGGACTTCGCCCGGATATCCCGGCAGACCTGCCAGCCGTCCTTGACCGGAAGCATGATGTCCAGCAGGACAACGTCCGGCGCGAACAGATCGAACATGGATTCGGCCTTGCCGCCGTCAGGAGCGATCATCACCTCAAACCCATCCTTGCCGAGATAAAGCCGCAGCAGTTCTGCAATGTTGCTGTCGTCCTCTACGATAAGCGCGCGTTTAGCCATAATTCTGCCTCCTGAACTTTTTTCTACATTATACACTGATTATACAACACATTAAAGATGAAAAGTTAAAAATGTGTAAAAGGTAGACGGGCAATTTGCGCCGATTGCCCATGGTATAAAACAGGCGGGAGTTATTTATCTCCCGCCTGTAAAATCACTATGCCAAGAATCAGAAATCAAGCTTCTCCAGCTCGATCAGCGCGAGGATATAGACCTTCAGCGCCTCCATGAGGAAATCAATGCTCGCGGCCTCGTCAACACCGTGGATAGGCCCTGCGAAATCGGGCTGCGGGCGCTCCGGGTGCTCCGGTCCGAAGGACACCGCGTTCGGGAAGTCGCGCGCGTAGGTGCCGCCGCCGATGGTGTAGGGCTTGGCGTTCTCACCCGTCACGTCGTTGTAGGCGTTGATGCACACCTGCACTGCCGGATTATCCAGAGCCATATAGAACGGCTTCGCGTCGCGCTCTATCGTTATCTCCGCCGCGTCTCCCGCCACGCGCTGGATAGCGCGGGCGATCTTCGACCCGCTCATATTTGTCGGGTAGCGGCTGTCGATCGTCTGGAACACATGGCCGTCCTCGACGCCGATAACGCCGCCCACGATGGTCAGCGGCTCGAACAGTCCGTCGTCCGCCGCAACGTTCAGCGCGGCGCCCGTCCAGTCATTATTCAGCATACTCACCAGCTCGTAGAAGCGCTTCTCCTCGGCGGCTGCAATGCCGTTATCCAGAATGTAGTCCACGAGTACGCCTATCGCGTTAACGGTTCCCTCCGGCAGCGATGCGTGGCCGCCGACGCCGGTGGCCGTGAGGTGCCACAGCTCGCCCTCCTTCACCGCCTCGACACGCTCTGTGGATTCAAGCGCTTCGGCCTTGACCCACGCCTCGGCCTTGTCGGGCACGGCGTTCGCCGCAAAGCCGCCCTTGATGTCGACAACATTCACCATCGGCAGCTTGGAGATCATGCGGCCATGGTAGATGCCCTTTTCGCCGTTGCACAGCGGGAAATTCGCGTCCGGGCTGAAGCAGAACAGCGGAGCGGGGTAATTCGCCAGATAGTACTCGACGTCCTTCATACCGGTCTCCTCGTTCGCGCCGAGCAGCGCGCGGACAGGATAGCGCAGGGCTATTCCCTTATCCTTGAGATACTTCAGCGCATAGAGGCAGAGGACGCTCGGCCCCTTGTCGTCCATGACGCCGCGGCCGATTATGTACCCCTCGCGTTCACGCATGGTGAACGGATCCTGAGTCCAGCCCTCGCCGACAGGCACCACGTCGAGGTGCGTTATCGTCGCAAGGTAACGGTCACTGTCTCCGCCGAGGCAGGCATATCCGATCTTGCCCTCGCAGTCGACCGTGTCAAGCCCCAGCTCGCGGGCGATCTCAAGTCCCTTGTCAAGCGCCTCGCGCGGGCCGCGGCCAAAGGGGGCGTTGGGCTCCTCCTCGCCCTCGACGCTGTTTATCGCCACGAGGCGCGCTATATCGCGCAGTATCGCACTGCGGTTTGATTCCACATATTTGTCTATATCATGCCGAAGCTCGTTATCCATAGGTTCAGTTCCTTTCACAAAAGCTTACTTTATATCCGTTTTTATGCGGGAATGATTCCGGCTTTCGCCGCGAACCGATTTTACTATATCACCATTTTCCGTTCTTTTCAACACTCTTCTTTGCGTTTCGTCCCCGACCGCTTCGCGGGCTTGAAATCCGGCTCCGTGCCGTTTATGAGCCGCACGATGTTTTCGCGGTGCCGCGCGATGACTATCAGCATTCCCGCCGCCGCAAGCAGCAGGCGCGGAGTTGATACGCCGAACGCCGCCGAGCTTATGAATATCGCCAGCGCCCCGCATATGCTGCCGAACGAGACCTTTTTTGTAAGGAACGCGCCGGCGAGAAACGCACCGACGACGCATAGGAACACGCGCCAGTCTATCATCAGCGCGACCATTGCCCCCGACGACACGCCCTTGCCGCCCTTGAAGCCGTGCAGCGCCGGGAAGCAGTGCCCCAGCAGACACGCGACGCCGCCGAGAGCCATCCCCGTGTCGCCCAGCAGCCAGAAGCCGAACAGCATCGCCGCCGCGGCCTTGAGCATGTCGCCCGCGAGCGTCAGCAGTCCGGCGTGCATTCCGAACACGCGCGCCATATTTGTTGCCCCCGCATTGCCGCTTCCGTGCCTGCGCACGTCACGCCCCAGCAGATTTTTCGACAGCAGGATGGATATGCTCAGCGAGCCGAGAAGATATCCTACAACCACAACTATTGCAATATATATTACGTTCATTCTTATCTCCGTATTCGCACTAGGCGTATAATATTTTAAAAATTTTAAGTGTTTTTATTATACACGGCTTCACCGTACTTTGCAATAGATTATAGCCGTTTATATTTTAATTTATTATAAACAAAAAGCCGCGAAAAAGCATGACACATTCAAAAACTTGGTTTTTCCTCTTGATAATCCGGTTTTTCTGTGGTATTCTTGTATGGCTATGAACGGGAAAATAGCGCTGTACGTTCCGAACAGAGAATGGAGGTCATCGGCTGTAAGCCTCCTGCGGGGCAGGCGCTTGGTTCGCCCGCGAGCACCGGCCAATCCCCGGCGTGTGGAGCGCGTTACTGCTCCTTGAGTGCGGCGCAGTGCGCCGAACGTGGGTGGTACCGCGGGAGCTATGCTTTCGTCCCTATTCGGGACGGGGGCTTATTTTTTTGCTTTCCAAAGCTATTTCAAGTATTTTTCAAGGAGAATCGTGATGAAAGAGTTAATGCAGGGACTTAGAGACAGTTCCATCAAGGCCATTCTTGAAGCCGAGGATATCGAGCTTCTGGAGAGCCTGCGCGTCAAGTATCTGGGCAAGAAGGGCGAGCTTACCGGCATTCTGCGCCAGATGGGCAAGCTCTCCGCCGAAGAGCGTCCCGTCATGGGTCAGCTGGCAAACCAGCTGCGCGGCGACATTGAGGCCGCCATCGAGCAGCGCAAGGCCGAGCTTGGCTCCAAGCTCATGGAACTGAAGCTTGAGCGTGAGACCGTTGACGTCACGCTTCCGGGCGAGGTCGGTACTCTGGGGCACAAGCACCCGATGTACAACGTCCTCGACCAGATCAAGGACATCTTCATCGGCATGGGCTTTGAAATTCTCGACGGCCCCGAAGTCGAGAAGGCGGAATACAACTTCACAAAGCTCAACATCGACGAAGGCCATCCCTCCCGCGAATGGACGGACACCTTTTATTTCAAGGACGACAGCAGCATCCTGCTGCGCACCCAGACCTCCCCGATGCAGATTCACGCAATGGAGACCAAGCCCCTGCCCATCCGCATCGTCGCCCCCGGCCGTGTCTACCGTAAAGACGAGGTCGACGCGACGCACTCCCCGATGT
>CAVCWF010000170.1:0-5502 GCA_963605945.1 Lachnospiraceae bacterium | reverse complement strand
GAATGTGGGATCTGGCCACCTGCGCCGGCGGTGAACCCAATGTGGTGCCTGTTGCGTTCAAGGACGTGACTGCTGACGGCAAGCTGGTCGTCGGTGATGTGTTTCTGGACACGACGCTGAAAAATCTTGCCGCAAACAACGGCAGGATTGCGATCTCGGTTTACGATGCGCAGAACCTCGAAGGCTATCAGGTCAAGGGTACGGCACAGTATGTCACCGAGGGCGAAGTGGTCAGCACCTTCAAGGCCATGGTAGAGAAGATGTTCAACGGCGCCGCCACCGCCAAGGGTGCGTTGATCGTCACGCCGGAAAAGGTCATCGTCACCACTCCCGGCGCAGACAACAAGAAGGAGCTTTGAAATATGAGTGGGCGCAGCAGCGTGCCCACTCATAAATTTTATAGTTACTTGTTTTCTGCCATGTATACCATTATAATATAGGAAAAGAGCAGGAGGTGCGTCCATGTATCAGAGGAAGCTGGAGAAGGATATCCGCTGCCCGCTGGAATACGGCATGGAGCTGTTCGGTGGGAAATGGAACTCGCGCATTATCTGTGTGCTGGCGGCACTGGGTACTCTGCGGTACAGCGAGCTGCGCCGCGAGATGGGCAACATCACCGATGCGGTGCTGGCCTCCACGCTGAAAGGGCTGATTTCCAACGGCATCGTGGAACGTAAGTCCTACGACGAAATACCACCGCGAGTCGAATATTCCCTGACTGAGAAAGGCGCGTCCGTTGTCCCGATTCTGCAAAGCATCTGCCAGTGGGCAGGCGTGTTTTATAAGGACGAGGGCGACACTCCCATGATTCAGTGCCGGAAATGTGACCACCGCTGAAAGGACAGGAGAAAGATATTATGCAATCCATCAAAAAGAAACTGCCGGGAACAGCCGTCTGCCTTGCCATTGCCGTTCCCTCGTGGCTGCTGGGCAAGCTCGTGCCGGTGATCGGTGGCCCGGTGTTTTCCATTCTCATCGGCATGGTAATCGCCCTGATATGGACGCCGGGCGAAACCTTCAAGCCGGGTATAGGCTTCACGTCCAAAAAGGTGCTGCAAGCCGCCGTTGTCCTGCTTGGCTTCGGGCTGAACCTGAGCGTGGTGCTGCAGACCGGCAAACAGTCCCTGCCCATTATCGTCTGCACCATCGCTACCTCGCTGCTGGTTGCTTTCGCTACGCATAAGCTGCTGCACCTCGACAGCGACACCTGCACGCTGATCGGTGTCGGATCGTCCATCTGCGGCGGCAGCGCCATCGCCGCCACCGCACCGGTCATCAACGCCGACGACGAGAAGGTAGCCCAGTCTATCTCGGTAATTTTCTTCTTCAATGTGCTGGCGGCGCTGCTGTTCCCGCTGCTGGGGCAGGCGCTCGACTTTGACACAAGCTCCGGAGAGTCCTTTGGCATCTTCGCCGGAACCGCGGTGAATGACACTTCCTCCGTCACGGCGACGGCCTCCACTTGGGACAGTATGTGGGGGCTCGGAAGTCAGACGCTCGATAAGGCCGTGACCGTCAAGCTCACCCGCACGCTTGCCATCATCCCCATCACGCTGGTGCTTTCCCTGATGCAGGCGAAAAAGGCCGGGAAAGCGCAGGGCGGGTTCAAGCTAAAAAATGCCTTCCCCATGTTCATTCTGTGGTTCATCTGCGCGTCGGTCGTCACGACGATCTGCACCGCCCTCGGCGTGCCCTCGTCCGTGTTCAGTCCGCTGAAGGAGCTGAGCAAGTTTTTCATCATCATGGCCATGGCCGCCATCGGGCTGAACAGCAACATAGTGAAGCTCGTAAAGAGCGGCGGCAAGCCGCTGCTTCTCGGCGGATGCTGCTGGATATGCATCGCCGCGGTCAGTCTGCTGATGCAGCACGTCATGGGCATCTGGTGAGACGAAAAAATCATCCGAATAAAAATGCAGAGAGCATCACGCCCTCTGCATTTTTATTATAGGAAAGCTTCCCGCTCCTGCACTGCGCAGGAGCGGGTTTTATATAGTATAGAAGCCGCCGCCCCCCTGTTTTATAATCCCCCGTCGCGGCAATAATCATTTAAGAAATATTAAGGCCGGAGTTCATTGATTTTTAACGATTCCGCGCTATAATATAGCTCAATCAAAAGGTAAGATTGCGGTTTTCCGTCGAATCCGGAGAGCCTTAGATATTCCGAAAGGAGAACACATGAACAAAAAGAGCAGTTCAAAGCTTTTTTTCCGGGCATTCTTTACGATCCTCGCGGTGCTTACGCTGGTCGTTATCGGCGCGTTCTGCGCGTACATGCTGTGGGAAAAAGCGCCCGACATCTCGGACGAGGCTCCGGCGCAGGTGTCGGCGCAGCCCGTGAATTCCGATTCCGAGTCCGACGACACCGGAACCGCCTTCAGCACCGACCGGCAGGACGGGGTATACACGGTGCTGCTCGTCGGCAATGACGACGGCAACGGCAACACCGACACCATCATCGTCGGCAAGATCGACACCGTGCAGCACAAGATGGACTTCGTCAGCATCCCGCGCGACACGCTCGTGAACATCAGCTGGAACATACGCAAGATCAACGCTGTCTATTGGGGCACGGTGAATTCCGGCGGTGTCGGCATCGACGGCCTGCGCCAGCAGGTCAAAAACCTGCTCGGCTTCGACGTTGACTGCTACGCGGTCATCGACCTCGACGTGTTCATTGACACGGTCAACGCCCTCGGCGGCATATACTTCGACGTCCCCTGCGACATGGACTATGAGGATTCCAGCCAGAATCTGTACATCCACGTCAAGGCGGGCTATCAGCTTCTCGACGGCGAGACGGCCATGGGCGTCGTCCGCTTCCGCAGCGGCTACGCCAACGGTGACCTCGGCCGCGTCGAGATGCAGCAGAAGTTTCTGAAGGCCGCCGCCAGCCAGTTCATCACACTCGGCAACATCCCGAACATCTCCAAGGTCACGCAGATACTCGGCGACGGCATGGACACAAACCTCTCCGCGGCGAACATTGCGTTCTTCCTGCGTCAGGCGCTCCAGTGCAAGAGCGAGGACATCAATTTCTACACGATGCCGAACTCCCCCGACATGGTTCAGGGGCTGAGCTACACATTTGTGCAGCTCTATGACTGGCTCGACATGATAAACGCGCACCTCAATCCCTACACCACGCCCATCACCGCCGCAAACGTCGATATCGTCTACCGCAGCGGCGGCACTATCTGCTGCACCGGCGAACTGCGCGGCGCATGGTACTATCAGGACACATCGGCGGAGCCGGAGGAGACTCCGCCCGCGGATGTGATAATCGACCCCGGCACCTCTCCCGACGAGCCTTCGCCCAGTCCGGAGCCGGGCGGCGAGCCCTCCGAACCCGCGCCTGACCCCGATCCGACGCCCGAACCTGAGCCATCGGCCAGCGTGATAATTGTCGGAGATTAGCGCGTTGTATCGAAAATGTTACTAATTTGTAATTTGTTTCTTAATATTGCTTAACTTCTATTGAAACGCTTGTCCCAAAGTGCTATAATCAAGGCGCAAGAGGAAAGATACATAAAAAGTTTGAAATATTGCCGCAATGCGGCGAAACTTGCGATTTTCCTATTCTGAAAAGGAGGAGACAGGAAATGAAGAAATTCAATGGCAGAAAGCTTCTGGCGCTTATGATGACGCTCATCATGCTTCTGTCGCTCATGCCGGCGGTATTTGCCGACGGTGAAGCGGAGGCTGCTCCCGCCGTGCAGGATGGCGAGACTCCGGCTGAGCCCACCCCCGTTCCGGTTGAGCCGGCGCCTGAGCTGAAGTACCTCGCCCAGATCGGCGAAGTCAAGTATGAGACTCTGGACGATGCCGTTAAGGCCGCGCAGAGCGGCGACGTTATCGAGCTTCTCGATAACTGCACCAGCGGCGGCATGAATCTTTCAAAGAGCATCACCATCAAGGGCAATTACAGCATCACCTTTGCCGGTAAGGGCATCGCGCTCCACGGCGCGGCGCTCACCTTTGACGGCTGCACCGTCGTTATGACCGGCATCGGCGCGACCGGCAATGCCGAGCTTGGCTGGATGACCATCGCTCTCGGCAGCGGCTCCAGTCTGAACCTCAGCGGCGCAACCATGACTCTGGACGGCAGCGGTGTTGAGAGCAACGTTCACGCCATCTACTGCACCGGCAACAACACCATCAACGTCGCAGGCTCTTCCATGACCATCAAGAACTACCCGCAGGACGCCATTGAGTGGGACGGCAGCAGCGCTGAATACGGCGTCAACATCAGCGGCGGCTCCACCGTCGTACTCGACAAAAACCGCTCCGGCTTCACCGGAACCTTCAAGGTTCACAGCGTCGGCAGCACCGTAAAGGTCACCAACAGCACCGGCAACGCCTCCAATGGCACCGACTTCGTCTTTGACGGCGGCGTCGTGGACTTCAGCGGCAACGCCAGCCACGCCATCTCCAGCACCAGCGAGATGACCTTCAAGGGCGGCGTCAACGCAAAGATCAACAATAACGGCCTGTGCGCCATGTACATCAACACCGGCAAGATCAGCATCAGCTCCGACTCCACCGTCGAAGTCAGCGGCAACGGTAAATCCGAGGCCGCAAAGGGTGCAGATGCCCGCGGCACAATAAACATCGCGAAGGCTTCGGCCTCTCTCGAAGTTGCCCCCGGCGCGACCTTCACCGTAACTGACAACTACACCTCTGCCATCCGCAATAACGGCACCGTGACCCTAGGCTCCGGCGTCATCATGCGCAACGGCTCCATGATCCCCTACGGCGGCGGCCTCAACAACTTCGGCACCGCCTCCATCGCAGAGGGCGCAGCGCTCTACAATAACCACGCCACCGCATCCGGCGACGATATTGCAAGCACCGGCGCCCTGAACATCGCAAAGACCGGCGAGGGCTGGGCGCTCGACGGCACCGAAGGCACCAACGACTGCACCAGCGCCATCGACGGCTGGTACAAGGACGGCACCGAGAAGCGCTGGAACACCCACAGCCTGAGCGATCTGTTCGCCGAAGCGGTCGAAGCCGGCAGCATCGAGGCTCCCGTGTACCTCAAGGCCGCGCACGGCATCGGTGCTAAGGAGCACCACGAGCCTGCGGAGCTTATAATCTTCAAGGCCGACTCCGTCAGCAAGGCCGCCGTCGCGGACGCTGAGTTCACCGTATATAGCGACGCCGAGTGCAAGAATGTCATCAGCAGCGGCAAGACCGATAAGGACGGCCTTCTGACCATCTCCAAGCTTGAGCCGGGCAGCTACTACATCAAGGAGACCAAGGCTCCCAAGGGCTTCAAACTCAACACCAATGTCTACGAGATAAAGGTCACCGAGACCAAGGGCGACACGAACGTTGTCGTTGAAAACGGCGAAGCCGTCAGCGTGACCGAGTTTGCCGCAAGCGCGGCTCTGCTGCTCAACGGCTCCGAGGTCGAAAAGACCGAGAACGGCCAGAACGCTTACCCGACCATCACCGATGAAGCCGTGGCGGCGTTCACCGTGAGAAAGGTCTGGGTCGACA
>CAVCWF010000169.1:1518-3620 GCA_963605945.1 Lachnospiraceae bacterium | reverse complement strand
ACTATACACATTTAATCGTTTACTTGTTCTTCTTGTAGAGGATCCAGAGACCCTTCAGGAGCAGGTTGTCATCGCAGACTATTTCACGGCGGCAGTAGGGGATGATGCTCGACGCCAGCCCGCCGGTTGCGACGACGGTGCACTTCTCGCCAAGCTCGGCTTCCATGCGCTCTATCATGCCGTCGAGCATCGCGGCGGTTCCGTACACGGCGCCGCTGCGCATCGAATCAACGGTGTTGGTAGCGATGACCTTTTTCGGCGCGGTGATGGATATCGAGGGCAGGAGACTCGTCCCCGCGGCCAGCGCGCCGTAGCTCAGGTTAACGCCGGGGACGATTGCGCCGCCGATATAGGCGCGGCTGCGGTCGATGGCGACGATGGTCGTGGCGGTGCCCATGTCGAGCACGATGACGGGCGCGCCGTAGGTCTCCATCGCGGCGACGCTGCCGACAACGAGGTCGCCCGCGAGAGTGCCGGGGTCGTCAATGCGGACGTTCATGCCCGTGCGCATACCGGGGCCGACCACAAGGCATTCAATGCCGGTCAGCTTGCGCACGGCCTCCTTGAGCGAATTCGTGAGCGGGGGAACGACGGACGAGATTATCGCGCCCTCAAACTCGCGCGGGGGGATGCCGTATATCTCCAGAATCTGCTTAAGCTTTATGGCATACTCGGCGGCAGTCTCGCCCGGATTTGTCTGTATGCGGACGATGCTGCGGATGTCGCCGTCCTCGATGCAGCCGAGAACAATATTTGTATTTCCAACGTCAATGGCAAGTATCATGCTGAAAAACCTCCTGCTGTCGCTCCATAGAATATTGCATTCATTTCCAATAGTTTTTCCGGATGCGGCGCTGATTTGCATGATAAATAATACCGCATGGCGGACTTCGTGTCAATCATAATGTGGCGGCGGCAGCGCGCAAAACGGTGATTTACATATCCGGTAAATAGACAGTAAAATTTCCCCCGCGGAGAATATCAAATCTCTGCGGGGGATATCTGCGTTCAGCTCATTAATTGTAAAGCCCGTGGTGCGCGGCGGGGCTGGTCATATCGAGGGCGGCAAAGGTGTAGCCGTTGTTCAGACCCCAGTTGATTATGCTCTCGATGGCCGCGACGCTGTAATCCTTCACGTCGTGCTGGAGCACGAGACTGTAACCGTAGCCGTAGGTGTCCCGGCAGCCCTGCACGACATTCGAGTACACGCCGTCCGTCCACTTCGTAACGCCTGCGTCGTCGCTGTCAACGTTCCAGTCGAAGTACTTGTAGCCCATGTCGTTCATAATATTGACAAGGCGGCTCATAATGCCGGGGTTGAACTGACTGACCGTGTTGGAGCTGCCGCCGGGGAAGCGGCAGAGCTTCGTGTACTGCCCGGTCTGACGGTAGATGACGTCCTCCATCGCGTTGAAATCGTCAAAGAACGCCTTTTCGCTGGCGTATATCTTGCGGTAGTCATGTGAGTAGGTGTGCACGGCGATGCTGTGCCCCTCGTTGTAGGCACGGCCTATCATATCCTCATAATCGGGGTTCAGCGCCGTGACGAAGAAGGTAGCTTTCACATTGTAGCGCGCGAGCACGTCCAGCAGCTCTTCGGTGAACGGCCCCGGACCGTCGTCAAAGGTGAGATAGATGGTCTTCGGATTGTCCGGCTTGACACTGTCAGGCTTACCCGCCGAGACAACGTTCACGGTGCGGTCAACGCTCGTGACCTCGCCGCGGTCGTTCGTGACCGAATATGTGAGCGTATAGCTGCCGACTTTGTACGGGACTATATTTCCGCTGACCTGCACACGGTCGGTGAGGTCGTTGCCCTGCGCATCGTGCGCCTCATAACCCGGCTCCTCAAAGCGCGGACTTGCGACCATCTCCAGCTCCGTATCGCCGCTGAGCGTCAGTACCGGCGGGCCGAGGACGATGCGCTCGACGCTCGTCTTGTTGCCGGAGGAATCGCTCACGGTGTAGATGACGCCGTTGTCGGTCACGGTGCGCTCGACCTTGTCGGTAATGTCGCCGTCATAATTGTCGCTTGCGGTGTAGCCCTCCTCGACGTAGTCGGCCATCGAGCCTACCGCCGCCTGCCCGGCGTTGTGCTGAAG
>CAVCWF010000169.1:0-1508 GCA_963605945.1 Lachnospiraceae bacterium | reverse complement strand
GCTCTATCACCGGCGCAACGGTGTCCACCACCGAGACGCGCCGCACGGCGCTGCCGGGGATGAAAAGCGCCTTCGCATGGTAAACTATCTTGTATTCGCCGACCTTTGAGGTGTCCACATTGCCGGTGATGCTCACCTCAAGGGGCTGGCCGTCGTTTTTGAATATCCTGCCGACCGCAGTCGCTTCCGCGCCAAGCTCGGTGTACTCCTCGCCGACCTCAAGCGTCATGTCCTTATCGCCGTTGACGGTGAAGGACGGATGCCGCCCGTCGATGACGAATACCGCCAGAATTACCAGCAGGATGTAAATCGTGAATACTATGCCCGCCGCTTTCTTCTTCTTTTTGTGCCTCGGCGTATGCTCCGCGGTCTGTCTTTCTCTCCTCATTTTGTCCGCCTGTCCTCTCCCAAATGCTTGCCTCCATTATACACCACGCTTCGACAGGAGCAAGCGCAAAAACCAATATTTCAGAATTATTAAGAATCGCCGCGGGGACTGATTGTGATTATTTTGACCGCGGAAAATGTTGCTTAAATATAGGTAATCTGCTATAATTAGTGTTTGTCAAAAAGACAAATATTATCTCTGCGGCAGCCAGCCGCGGGAAAGGAAGAAACATGAAAAACACAGACAAAACAATGGACAAAATCGTCGCACTGTGCAAGAATCGCGGCTTCATCTTCGCCGGCAGCGAGATCTACGGCGGCCTTGCGAACACTTGGGACTACGGCCCCCTCGGCGTTGAGCTGAAGAACAACGTCAAGAGAGCATGGTGGAAAAAGTTCGTTCAGGAAAACCGCTACAACGTGGGTCTTGACGCCGCCATCCTTATGAATCCGCAGACTTGGGTCGCTTCCGGCCATCTCAGCGGCTTCTCCGATCCGCTGATGGACTGCCGCGAGTGCCATGAGCGCTTCCGTGCGGACAAGCTCATCGAGGACTGGTGCGGTACGACGGGCTATGAGCTTCCCAAGCCCATCGACGCCTTCTCCCAGAGCGAGATGAAGGAATTCGTCGAGGAGCACAACATCCCGTGCCCCACCTGCGGCAAGCATAATTTCACCGATATACGTCAGTTCAACCTCATGTTCAAGACCTTCCAGGGCGTCACCGAGGACGCGAAGAACACCGTGTATCTCCGCCCCGAAACCGCTCAGGGCATCTTCACGAACTTCGTCAACGTCCAGCGCACCACCCGCCGCAAGCTGCCCTTCGGCATCGGCCAGATAGGCAAGAGCTTCCGCAACGAGATCACTCCGGGCAACTTCATTTTCCGTGTCCGCGAGTTCGAGCAGATGGAGCTGGAGTTCTTCTGCAAGCCCGGCACCGATCTGGAGTGGTTCAACTACTGGCGCACCTTCTGCCACAACTGGCTGCTGGGCATCGGCCTGAAGGACGAGAACCTGCGGCTGCGTGACCACGACCCCGAGGAGCTGTGCTTCTACTCCAAGGCGACTACCGACTTCGAGTTCCTCTTCCCCTTCGGCTGGGGCGAGCTGTGGGGCGT
>CAVCWF010000168.1:0-7818 GCA_963605945.1 Lachnospiraceae bacterium | reverse complement strand
CAGTGACCCCCTGCTTGTAAGGCAGGTGCTCTAACCAGCTGAGCTATGCTCCCGTCACAACGGCTTAGCCATAATACTAAAAAAAACGCAGTTTGTCAATACCAATTCCGCAATTTTTTCATTTTATTTTGCCGGGCGGTTATATCAGGCCAAGGCCGGAGGGGCGATGGCCTGATAACGCTGCATTCTTAGTCCTCGGCGGGCTTCGGCTGTATGGCCTCCAGCTCGGCAGGGCTGAACGTATACTCCGCGCCGCAGAACTGGCAGCCGACGGAGATGTCCTTGCCGTACTGCGCAAGCTCCGCGAGCGCGTCGCTGCCGATGGAGGCGAGCGCGGCTTCCACGCGTTCGCGGCTGCAATAGCAGCGGTACTCGATAGGCTCGGTGCTGACGACATGATGCTCAAAGCCCTTGAGCACCTGCCCGAACAGCGCTTCCGCGCCGTCCTCGTCAAGCACCGTCGTGACCTGATCCATCATAAAAATGTTTTCTTCAAGCCTGTCGATATATTCCTCAGGCGCGCCGGACATGAGCTGCACGATGAAGCCGCCCGCGGCCTTGATGCTCTTGTCGGTATCGACAAGCACACCCAGCGCACATGCCGACGGAACCTGCTCGCTCTCAAGCAGATACGCGGTCAAGTCCTCAGCTATCTCGCCGCTGACAAGCTCCGTAGAGCCGACATACGGCTCGTTGAGTCCAATGTCGCGGCTGACGGTCAGAGTGCCGTCGCGCCCGACTATGCCGCCAACGTCGAGCTTGCCGTCCTGCCGCGTGGGGAGGTCGGCTGCGGGGTTCTCGATATACCCGCGCACGTTGCCCTCCGAGTCCGACACCGCGACGACACTGCCCGCGATACCGCCGCCGTTTACACGGATGGTAAGTGTTGCGTTCTCTTCCTTCATCATGTTGCCCATCAGCGACGCCGCGCACAGCAGACGCCCAAGGGCAGCGGACGCGGTAGGGGAGCAGCCGTGGACGCTGCATCCGCGCTGCACGGTATCTCTCGCGGTGATGACCGCCATTTTTATATAGCCGTCTCCGGCAGTGGCTCTGATTATTCTGTCGTTGTTCATAAAATTATTCCTCATTTCTGGTAGCGACGATGAACATTCTGCCCGCGTCGCCCTGCGGGCAGTCGCACCGGAGCTGCACACCGGTGAACCCGGCGGCCTCAAGCATCCGCTTCAGCGCCTGCGGCTCGTGCGCGTATTCGATGTGCTCTTCGCTGCCACGCTCCCACAGCCTGCCGACGCGGCTGAAGATGTCCATGCCGTATACTATCGCGGGCAGCCCCTCGTCAAAGTCCGCGCGCCAGAGACACAGCACGTCGTCCTTCTCGTCGACGAAGATATCCCCGTCCAGTGCGCGCAGCCATTCCGGCGTCCGGATGTCGAAGATAAGCAGACCGCCGGGACGGACGAACAGGTGCAGCCGATGGAACACCTCCGGCAGCGCGTCGGGGGCGATGTAGTTCATCCCGTCGAGAGAGCAGACCGCGGCATCGACCGTACCGTACAGGTCAAGCTCCGCCGCGTCCTGACACAGAAACAGCGGCGGACAGGGCAGCTCCGCCGATTTCTCGCGCGCCTGCATCAGCATATCCACCGATGCGTCGGCGGCGATCATCTCGTAGCCGCGCCGGGCAAGCTCACAGGTGAGCGTACCGGTGCCGCAGCAGAGGTCGAGCAGGAGGCGGAATTCGCCCCCGTCGCGGGCAAACTCCGCCTCGTAAAACTCTATGAATTCCGAATAGGGAACATCGCCGGTCAATTTGTCATAGTACCCGGCGAGGGAGCCGTAGCAGCTCACTTGTCCTCCTCCTTCATGCGGTCAAACACGATGGCATAGCCGCCGCTGCCGTACTGGAGCGAGCGGTTCACGCGGCTTATCGTCGCGCTGGACGCGCCGGTCTCGGCCAGAATGTCGTTATAGATCATGCCTTCGTTCAGGCAGGTAGCAACCTGATAGCGCTGTTCCATCGCCATAAGCTCGCTCACGGTGCAGAGATCGTCAAAGAAGCGCATACATTCTTCCACGGAGTTGAGGGAAAGAATGGCCTTGTACATGTTTTCGTTGCGGGGTTTCTTAGGTAGCTTGTTCATTTTCGCCTCCGGTTAATAGTCGCTGAATAAACGCGGGAAGCCGGTCTACTCAGCGACGGTAAATTTTTTGTTGATTTATCATATCCGTATGTTACATCACTAAAGGGAAAAAGTAAAGGGGGAAAACGTGAAGCAAAAGTAAATTATTTGTGATGCGCGACAAATACATCTTGCGAAAGGTGCGCGGGTATTATATAATGTGTTTAGAATTTAGCGAGAGGAGCATGAAGCAATGTTTTTATCCGGACTTATCGGAAGTCTTGCATCCGGCAGCATGACGGCGGTTTGGCTTGTCCTGATGGTCGTACTGCTTATCATCGAGGGCGCGGCTCCGGGACTGGTGTCGATATGGTTCGCGCTGGGTGCGTTTGCCGCGATGATATCCGCCATACTGCGCGCACCGCTGTGGCTCCAGATAGTCTGGTTCTTCGTTGTGTCGATAGTGTCGCTGGTGCTGACAAGGCCGCTTGTGAAGAAGTATGTCAACTCCAAGGCGCAGCCGACCAACGCAGACATGGTGATCGGCAAGGAGTGCCGTGTGACGGAGGATATTGACAACATTGCCGGGACAGGAGCCGTCTCCGTCGGCGGCAAGATTTGGACTGCCCGCACCGAGAGCGACGAGGTCAAGGCAAGCGTCGGCGAGCTTATGACCGCCGTCCGCATCGAGGGCGTTAAGCTGATAGTTAAACCCGCAGAGAAGTAAGTAAAATTTACAGGAGGAAATCATGGTAGGAATTATTATAGCAGTTATCATTATAGTGCTTATCATCACCAACATCCGCGTCGTCCAGCAGGCGAGAGCCTACGTTGTTGAGCGTCTCGGCGCTTACAAGGAGACGTGGAACGTCGGTATGCACGTGAAGATCCCGTTCATCGACCGCGTGGCGAAGGTCGTCTCTCTCAAGGAGCAGGTTGCGGACTTCCCGCCCCAGCCCGTTATCACCAAGGATAACGTCACCATGCAGATAGACACGGTCGTGTACTTCCAGATAACCGACCCGAAGCTCTATACCTACGGCATCGAGCAGCCCATGGTCGCAATCGAGAACCTTTCCGCAACCACGCTGAGAAACATCATCGGCGACCTTGAGCTTGACCAGTGCCTCACCAGCCGCGATCTGATAAACTCCAAGATGCGCGCCATCCTCGACGAGGCGACCGATCCTTGGGGCATCAAGGTCAACCGCGTTGAGCTGAAGAACATTCTGCCTCCGAAGGAGATCCAGAACGCGATGGAGAAGCAGATGAAGGCAGAGCGTGAGCGCCGCGAGGCGATACTCCGCGCCGAAGGCGAGAAGCGCGCGGCTATCCTCGAAGCCGAGGGCGAAAAGGAATCCGCCATTCTCCGCGCAGACGCTAAGAAGCAGCAGCAGATACTTGAGGCCGAAGGCGAAGCCGAGGCTATCCTCAAGGTTCAGACCGCTACCGCCGAAGGCATCAAGCTCATTAACGCCGCCAGCCCGACCGACGCCGTGCTGAAGATCAAGGCGCTCGAAGCCTTCTCCGCCGCCGCCAACGGCCGCGCGACGAAGATAATCATCCCCAGCGAGATTCAGGGCATCGCCGGTCTTGCCGAGGGTATTGTCGAGTCCGTGAAGGGTGCCGCTCCCGCGGAAAAGGAAGACAAGTAAGTAAGGACGAATATTATGTAAACCGGCGGCACATTGCCGCCGGTTTTTGATGGAGGGTAAAAATGGAGTTTTTGAAAAAGTACGGCATGTCGCCGGCAGATATAGACCCCGTTGAATTTGCGCCCAGAATGCTTGACGATATGCTCCGCGGGCTTGCGGGCGAGCAGTCGGACATGGCGATGATACCGACCTACCTGAAAAATGACGGCGTAGTGCCGCTGAATGTTCCCGCCATCGTGATCGACGCGGGCGGGACGAATTTCCGCCGCGCGCTCGTGACCTTCACGGAAGCGGGCTGTGTTGTATCGGAGCTGAAAAAATGCCCTATGCCGGGGATTGAAGCGCCGGTGGACTGGGACGAATTCATCGCCTTTGTCGCCGACGAGATAGAGCCGCTTATGGACAGAGCCGACAAAATCGGCTTCTGCTTCTCCTACACGGCGGAGGTCACGCCGGAGATCGACGGGCGCGTCGTGCGCATCGACAAGGAAGTCACCGTGCGCGGCTGCGAAGGGCAGCTCGTCGGCGCGTCGCTGATAAAGGAGCTGGAGCGCCGCGGCATACATGGCAAGAGCGCGGTTATCATAAACGATACCGTGGCTGTGCTCCTCGGCGGCTCGGCTGTGCTGGACAAGACCGCGTACAGCGGCTTTTTCGGGCAGGTCAGCGGCACGGGGACAAATACCTGCTGTGCCGTTCCGTATGCCGCGATAAAGAAGCTGCACCGCGGCGAGCCGGGCGAGATACTTGTAAATCTCGAATCCGGCCTGTATTCCGGTATGCCGCGCGGCAAATTTGACCTGATGCTCGACGAGATGAGCAAGGATCCGGGACATAAATTCTTTGAGAAAATGACCGCCGGGGTCTATCTCGGCGAGCTTACGCGCCTGATGCTCGTTCAGGCGGCGGAGGATAAGCTACTGTCGGCACCCTGCGCCGCTAAGGTTGCCGCGCTGCACCGCATCGACTCCGCGGTCATAGACGCGTGGGCGAACGGCGAACGGCTCGACGAGCTGTGCGCGGATGCTGCCGACGCGGAGCTGATAAAGAATCTCAGCCTTGCGATGTTTGAGCGCTCCGCGCGCTGCATGTGCTCCTGCATCGGCGGGATGCTGCTCTTGACCGGCGCGGGGCAGAGCGAGGATAAGCCCGCCTGCGTGTGCGCCGAAGGCTCGCTCGTGCAGAAGAGCCGACACTACCGGCCTATGCTTGAGCGCTTGCTGAAGGAGGACATGGGCGGCCGCCTCGGCCGCTACGCGGTGCTTAAGGTCGGCGAGGAGACGACGCTGCCCGGCGCCGCCGCCGCGGCGCTGCTGAACCGCTGACGAATAATATCCGAAATAATCCGCATACTCTCCGTATGACGAATTGGAGGAGAACAATGAAGATTTCCGTAATAGATGGATATACAGAAAACCCCGGCGACCTGAGCTGGGACGGGCTGCGCGCCCTCGGCGAAGTCGTGATATACGATCACAGCACCAAGGACGAGGCGGAGATAATCCGCCGCATAGGCGACGCCGAGATCGTGGTTGCTAACAAATCCCCGATAAGCCGACGTGTTCTGGATGCGTGCCCGAACGTGAAATATATCACCGTGCAGGCGACGGGGTATGACCCGATTGACTACGCGTACGCACGCGAGAAGGGGATACCCGTCTCAAATGTCCCGACCTACGGCACGGCCTCCGTTGCCCAGTTTGCGATAGCGCTGCTGCTGGAGATATGCGGCCACGCGGCGCACCATTCCGACGCCGTCCATGCCGGACGCTGGGTGGAGAGCGGCGAGTGGACATTCTGGGATTACCCGATGATCGAGCTTGCGGGCAAGACGATGGGCATCATCGGCTTCGGGCGCATCGGGCAGAACGTGGGCCGCATCGCCAAGGCGCTTGGGATGAACGTCATAGCCTTCAACCGCAGCCGCAGCGCCGAGGGCGCGGAGATCGCCGAATACGTGGAACTGGATGAGCTGCTGCGCCGCGCCGACATCGTGTCGCTGCATTGCCCGCTGTTCCCGGAGACGCGCGGAATTATCAACCGCGAGACGATCTCGAAGATGAAGGACGGCGTCATCATAATCAATAACAGCCGCGGCCCGCTGGTCGTGGAGCAGGATCTGGCCGACGCGCTCAACTCCGGCAAGGTCTATGCCGCCGGGCTTGACGTCGTGTCGAGCGAGCCGATAAGCGCGGATAATCCGCTGCTCAAGGCGAAAAACTGCCTCATCACACCGCATATCAGCTGGGCGCCGAAAGAGAGCCGCCAGCGCATCATGGACTGCACGGTTGAAAATATCCGGGCATTTCAGGCCGGCAGGCCGCAGAATGTGGTCAATTAATAAATCAACCCCTCCGGAAATTCCGGAGGGGTTGATTTATGTTCCGCTTGTGATGTCCGCTATCAGGCTTTAGCGCCCTCAAGCTCCGCGCCGTAGCTGAATACGAGCGAGCTGAGAATGAGCACTATGCCGACGATGATGGACGAACCGTTGCCGTAGTCGCCCGGCACTTCGACGTCGAACGCGCCGAAGATCACGCAGCTGACGGCGGCGCTTATGAGCGGCAGCACGATGGTGAGTATGCCAAGACGGAGCATACTTTTTGCTCCGGAGGCGGTAAACGGTGTGCCGTCCGCAAGCTCCTGCTTCAGGTACGCAGCCGCAAAGCACAGTACAACGCCGTCAAGCGCGAAGCTTATAACGTCCGCGGAGAGACGCGCGACGGATGCCGTGTAGCTGCCGTGATCAAGCTCAGCCATGATTGGCGCGAGCATACCGAGCGTGTCCGCCGGAGCGTTATACCAGCGCGAGAGACCGACAGCGGCGGCGAGTGTGCTGGCCGCACCGAGGAACGCTGTGACCGCGGCTATTATCGCCAGCGTGTGAAAAACGCGGGCACATTTCTGTATGGTTTTCAGTGTTGATGACATCATTGCAGCTCCTTACTACTATTATTATTTCTGCCTGCGAGGGTCAGCCGCAGTCCGGAAATGTTCGAAACCGCCAGCGCGGCGAGGGACAGCGGCAGAAACAGCGCGTCGCTGATATCGGTGAACAGAGCGAGCGCGAGGAATGCGATGCATATTACGAGCGCGGCTATGCGAAGCTTCATGGCGCGCCTCCGGTCAAGGCTCTTCGGGCATGAACAGCGCGATGAGCAGATAGGCAAGCAGCCCGCTGCCGCCGATGGCGCAGAAGATTATCCAAGCCGCACGGACGACGGTGGGGTCTATGCCGAAGTATTCACCGATGCCGCCGCATATGCCGAGAAAAATGCGGTTGCTGCGCGATCTGTAAAGCTTTTTGCTATTCATGGCTGTGTTCCTCCTTCGGCTCGATGTTCTTATCCGCTGCGCGGAAGGCAAGCCCCGCGCCGAGCATACACAGCGCTGCCGCGAAAAGACACGGCGCACAGACGAAGCGGCCGCATACCGCCATCAGTATGCCGGATAAGGCCATAAGCGCCGCCGCGCACAGCAGCAGTCTCGATGCTGTCATCTTTTCCATCTTTCATCTCCTACCTTTCGTTAATATTATATCGCACCGGGCGGAGAAGAAATAGTGAGTTTTTGAAGCGCAATGTGTCAGATTTATATGTGCTGCTATGTCACTGGGCTACGGTGAAGAGCGCGTGGAAGTAGCCGTTCTGCTGCATTAGCTCGTCGAAGCTGCCGAACTCATTTACGCGGCCGTCCTTCAGCACAAGAATACCGTCATATCGGCGCAGCAGTGACTCCTCAAGCGTGTGCGTTACGACGATGCGGGTCATGCCGGTCAGGTCGAGAATATCGCTTGAGACCTGATGCGCGGTCTCGGCGTCCAGCGCCGCCGTCACCTCGTCCGCCAGCAGGACGGAAGAGTGCTTCAGCAGGCTGCGGGCGATGGAGACGCGCTGCTTCTCGCCGCCGGACAGGCCGCTGCCGTTTTCGCCGCAGAGATACCCGTCGCCGCGCGCGTCAATAAGCTCGCTGAGGTGCGCGTGACTGATGGCATCGTCGAGTGCCTCCTGCGGGAAGCTGCGGAACATGGAGACGTTGTCGCGGATGGAGGCGTTGAACACGAATACATTCTGCTGTAT
>CAVCWF010000167.1:0-10756 GCA_963605945.1 Lachnospiraceae bacterium | reverse complement strand
ATACCGCACAGGAACATACTGCTGTCTAAAAAAGAAACGGATTCCCACGACCAGTTTGCGAACTGGTCTCGGAATGACAGAGGGGTTCTATACACGGTTCTCTCTTTTACCTAATGGCACTATCTATCAACCGGCGACCCCTCAGGCGGCCACAGGCCGCCAGCTCCCCTAGCAGGGGCGCCAAGAGGGTGCGCAGCATTTTCAAAGTTGCCTCCCCCCCCATTGGCTCCCTCTGACGAGGGAGCTGTCGGCGAAGCCGACTGAGGGAGAGAACCCCCGCGCATTGCACCGCACATAAATCGCCGCCCCCACAGCGCACCGAACCCCCGTGCGGCGGTCATCGACCGCTGCACGGGGGTTCCACATTTCCCATATCTTATAAACCTTATACCATACACACCTTACGCCCGGCTTCTACCGCCCAAGGATCGCCCGAATCTCATCCAGCCCGGCGGCGAAATATATCCCGCGCTGGCGCTCGGCGGACGACAGCCCTGCGTCGATCATGCGCCGCAGCAGCTCGCGCAGCGGCTCATAATACCCGTTGAGGTCGTACAGGATGCACGGCGCGCTCAGGTGCCTGAGCGACACCTTCGACATCACCTCCGTGATCTCCTCCAGCGTGCCGGTGCCGCCGGGCAGCGCGATGAACGCCTCGCCCAGCTCGATCATCTTCGCCTTGCGCTCGGACATGTCGCGCGTGACGATCAGCTCCGTCAGCCCGTCGAATTCGTAGCCCTCGTCGATGAAAAACTGCGGCTCCACGCCGATGGCCTTGCCGCCCGCGCCGAGCGCGCTTTTCGCCAGCACGCCCATCAGCCCGCTTGCCGAGCCGCCGTACACCAGCGTATTGCCGCTCTCGCCGATCCAGCGGCCAAGCTCCGCCGTCGCCTGCGCAAGCGCGGGATCATTGCCCGCGTTCGCGCCGAGATAAACCGTGATATTCATTTTGTCAAACCTCAATTCTTATGGAATAGCTTCTTCGCCTGATACTTCGGCTCAAAGGTGATGTTCACGCCCAGCTTCTTGAACAGATCCTCGTCGACGTGCGAGAGAATGACCGAGGAGTGCGCCTCGCAGCCGCGCAGCTTGTCGAGTTGGTCGATGGCGTAGCCCGCCATGGGGTTCGTGACCGCGCATATCGACAGCGCGATGAGCAGCTCGTCGGTGTGCAGGCGGGGGTTGTGGTTGCCGAGATGCTCGACCTTGAGGTGCTGTATCGGCTCGATTACGCCGGGCGCGATAAGCGGCAGCTTCTTGTCGATGCCGGCGAGCGCCTTGAGGGCGTTAAGGAGGCATGCCGAGGACGCGCCGAGCAGGGAGCTTGTCTTGCCGGTGACGATGCTGCCGTCGGCCAGCTCCAGCGCCACGGCGGGCGCGCCCGTCTCCTGCGCGCGCTGCAGCGCCGCGCCGACAACGGGGCGGTCAGCGGCGGTCAGGCCGAGGGAGTTCATGATAAGCTCGATCTTGCGCAGCTCCTGCGGCTCGGAGGTGCCGCGGCGCACACCGCAGGCGGCGGCGTAGTAGCGGCGGATGATCTCCTGCTTGGAGGCTTCGCAGCAGGCGTCGTCGTCGAAGATGCAGAAGCCGTTCATGTTCACGCCCATGTCGGTCGGGCTCTTGTAGGGGCTGTCGCCGTATATCTTCTTGAACATGGCTTCGAGCACGGGGAATATCTCAACGTCGCGGTTGTAGTTGACGGTGGTGGTGCCGTAGGCTTCGAGATGGAAGGGGTCGATCATGTTGACGTCGTCGAGGTCGGCGGTAGCGGCCTCGTAGGCGAGGTTGACCGGGTGCTTGAGCGGGAGGTTCCAGACGGGGAAGGTCTCGAACTTCGCGTAGCCGGCGCTGACGCCGCGCTTGTGCTCATGGTAGAGCTGGCTGAGGCAGGTGGCCATTTTGCCGCTGCCGGGGCCGGGGGCGGTGACGACCACGAGACTGCGGGAGGTTTCGATGTAGTCGTTGCGGCCGAAGCCCTCGTCGGAGACGATGAGGGGGATGTTGGAGGGGTAGTCGGGGATGATGTAGTGGCGGTAGACCTTGACGCCGAGGGCTTCGAGCCTGTGCTGGAACTTGTCGGCGATGGCCTGACCGCGGTAGTGGGTGAGGACGACGCTGCCGATGTAGAGGCCGATGCCGCGGAAGGCGTCGATAAGGCGGAGGGTGTCGTCGTCGTAGGTGATGCCGAGGTCGCCGCGGCGCTTGCTGCGCTCGATGTCGTCGGCGGAGATGGCGATGACGATCTCGGCCTCGTCCTTCATTTCGAGCAGCATTCTGACCTTGCTGTCGGGCGCGAAGCCGGGGAGGACGCGGGAGGCGTGGTAATCGTCGAAGAGCTTGCCGCCGAATTCGAGATACAGCTTGCCGCCGAATTTACTGATGCGGTCGCGGATGTTCTGCGATTGGAGCTTGAGGTACTTGTCGTTGTCAAAGCCTATCCTGTGCATGATGTTCTGTCTCCCGAAAGTTAGTATTTTTGTATGTAAAGGCGTGAATGGTTGAGTTAGGAGGGGGAAAGGTTGCGGTGTATCCCCTTGGCGCAAAGACCGCGCACCGCACTCACTTGGCGCCCCTTTTAGGGGAGCTGGCGGCCGTAAGGTCGACTGAGGGGTCTCCAGTCGTGGTCTATTGCCACTATGTAAAAGACAGAGCGGAGTAAAGAAAAGCTTGTCATTCCGAGACCAGTGACCGACGTCACTGGTCGTGGGAATCCGTCTCTTTTGAGTTGGCAGTAGGCTTTTGCGTGGCATGAAGGGGATGCGGATTGCCGCGTCGCTTCGCTCCTCGCAATGACAGCGGGGTTTAAAACGTTGCCGTCTCTTTTCCCCACTGGCACTCTCTATCAACTGGAGACCCCTTCGGCACTTCGTGCCACTTCCCCTAAGAGGGGCAGCGCTCCGCGGCAAAGATTCTGCACCGGCGCAAAGACAGTGCACCGCACCATTCTTGGCGCCCCTTCTAGGGGAGCTGTCGCGCAAGCGACTGAGGGGTCGCCAGAGTAACGACACGAGCAGATGGTAAAAGAAAGAGCGGTGTAAAGACTAAGTTTTCGGCTCCCTTGTGTAAAGGGAGCTGTCAGCCGTAGGCTGACTGAGGGATTGCCATAAACGCAAAATGCTACGGATTCGCCTAAAATCGGCGCATAATTGCACATTCTCGCGCACAATCCCTCCGGCTCGGCTTACGCCGACCCACCTCCCTTTACACAAGGGAGGCAAAAGACAGCACCCAGCAAAAAATCACCACGTAGGGGACGGCCTCTGTGCCGTCCCGCAAGCATTACCGATGTACCCAAACATTACACCAATTTTACCATATTTCACAATAGCACATTATATCATACTTTCCGCGAAGCACAAGCCACGAAAAAACCAAATAAGACTTTTTTTATTCATATTCATGTGTTATAATTCACTATGTATTGGTATCATCTTATATTTTTACGAAAGGCATACGCAATGGGACTTTTCAATAAGATTTTCGGCAGCTACAATGACCGTGAGCTGAAAAGAATATATCCTATCGCCGATGCGATAGAGAAGCTGGAGCCGGAATACGCCGCCCTGACGGACGACGCGCTCCGCGCCAAGACCGACGAATTCAAAGCCCGCTACAACGACGGCGAGACGCTGGACGAGCTTCTGCCGGAGGCGTTCGCCGCCGTGCGCGAGGCCGCGTGGCGCGTGCTGGGCATGAAGCCCTTCCGCGTGCAGCTCATCGGCGGCATCGTGCTCCATCAGGGGCGCATCGCCGAGATGAAGACCGGCGAGGGCAAGACCCTTGTCGCCGTCCTCCCGGCCTACCTCAACGCGCTGACCGGCGAGGGCGTACATATCGTCACCGTCAACGACTACCTCGCCCGCCGCGACAGCGAATGGATGGGTAAGGTGCACCGTTTCATGGGTCTGTCCGTCGGCCTTATCGTCCACGGCCTGACCCCGACCGAGCGCCGCGCGGCCTACGCCTGCGACATCACCTACGGCACCAACAACGAGATGGGCTTCGACTACCTGCGCGACAACATGGCGCTCTACAAGGAGAACATGGTTCAGCGCGGGCACGCCTTCGCCATCGTCGACGAGGTGGACTCCATCCTCATCGACGAAGCGCGCACGCCGCTCATCATCTCCGGCCAAGGCGACGAGAGCACCGACCTCTACCGTCAGGCGGACGATTTTGTCCGCCGCCTGAAGAAGGTCGTGTACGCCTCGGTCGACGAGAAGGAGGAGGAGAGCGACGACCTCGACGCCGACTACGTCGTGGACGAGAAGGCGCGCACCGCGACCCTGACCGCCCGCGGCATCGCCAAGGCGGAGCAGGCGTTCGGCCTCGAAAACCTCGCCGACATCGAGAACGCGACTCTGGCGCACCATATCAATCAGGCGCTCAAGGCGCACGGCGTTATGAAGCGCGACATCGACTATATCGTCAAGGACGGCGAGATAATCATCGTCGACGAGTTCACCGGCCGCCTCATGCTCGGCCGCCGCTACTCCGAGGGGCTGCATCAGGCGATCGAAGCCAAGGAGCACGTCGACGTGCAGAAGGAGAACCGCACCCTCGCGACCATCACCTTCCAGAACTACTTCCGCCTTTACGGCAAGCTCTCCGGCATGACCGGTACCGCCGCGACTGAGGCGGAGGAGTTTGAAGCCATATACAAGCTCGACATCATCGAGATTCCGACCAATAAGCCAGTCATCAGGATCGACGACCCCGACGTCGTGTACAAAAACGACGCGGGCAAGAACCGCGCCATCGTCGAGCAGATCGCCGCCTGCCACGAGAAGGGGCAGCCCGTGCTGGTCGGCACGGTGTCCATCGAGAAGAGCGAATATATCTCGTCGCTGCTGAAAAAGCGCGGCGTACCGCATACGGTGCTCAACGCCAAGTACCATGAGAAGGAAGCGGAGATCGTCGCGCAGGCGGGCAAGCTCGGCGCGGTCACTATCGCGACCAACATGGCCGGCCGCGGCACCGACATCGTCCTCGGCGGCAACGCCGAGTTCATGGCCAAGACCGACCTGCGCAAGGCCAGGTTTGACGAGCATGTCATCGCCGAAGCCACGGGCTTTGCCGACACCGACGACGAGGACATCATCGCCGCGCGCAAGCTTTTTGCCGAGCGCATGGCGGAGCATAAGAAGGCGACCGACGCCGAGGCCGCGAAGGTTCGCGCCGCGGGCGGCCTCTTCATCCTCGGCACCGAACGACACGAATCGCGCCGTATCGACAATCAGCTCCGCGGCCGTTCAGGCCGTCAGGGCGACCCCGGCGAAAGCCGCTTCTTCCTCGCCATGACGGACGATATCATGCGCCTTTTCGGCTCCGAGCGCATTATGAACATGATGGAGACGCTGAAGGTCGACGAGGACACCCCGCTTGACGCGAAGATGCTCTCCGGCGCTATCGAGCAGGCGCAGAAGACTGTCGAAAGCCGCAACTTCCAAGTCCGCAAGAGCGTGCTTGAGTACGACGACGTGATGAACCAGCAGCGCGGCATCATCTACGGCGAGCGCCGCAAGGTGCTTGACGGCGAGGATCTGCGCGAGCAGATAACCGGCATGATACGCGAGTTTGTGTCCTCCACCGTCGCTGCCGCGATGCATGGCGAGCCTGCGGAGACGAGCCAGCAGCTTGACGACGTGCTCGCGCCGTTCGAGAAGCTGTTCCTTCCGCACGGGGCGATTACGCTTGAGCAGTTCGGCGGAAAGGTGAAGCAGGACGCGCTCACCGAGCGCGTGGACGATATCGCCATGAAAGTGTACGAGATGCGCGAGAAGGAGTTCGGCGACGGGCCGAACGGCATGCCGCTCATGCGCGAGCTGGAGCGCGTCGTGATGCTGCGCGTCGTCGACGAATACTGGATGGAGCACATCGACGCGATGAGCGACCTCAAGCAGGGCATCGGCCTGCGCGGCTACGGCGCGACCAAGCCCATCGACGCATACAAGCAGGAGGGCTTCGAGATGTTCGAGGCCATGGTGCAGGGCATCCGCGAGGAGACCGTGCGCCGCATATTCACCGTCCGCGTCCGCAAGGAGCAGACGATAGAGCGCAAGGCCGTCGCCAAGAACGCCGCGGCCAACGTCGGCGGCGCGCCGGTCAAAAAGCAGCCGGTCAAGAAAGCGCCGAAGCCGGGGCGCAACGATCCCTGCCCCTGCGGGAAGATGAAGGCGGACGGCAGCCGCCGCCTGAAATATAAGGAATGCTGCGGGAGAAACGAATAAATGTTTTCGGAAAATAATAAAAACGGCCTCGTCTATATGACATCCTCCGTCATCCCGGCGCGCCACCTGTTCACGACGCGCTATGGCGGCGTCAGCACCGGCGACTATGCGAGCCTGAATCTCGGCTCCAACCGGGGCGACGCGCAGGAGAACGTCGCGGAGAATTACCGCCGCCTTGCCGCCTTCTTCGGCGTCGGGCGGGACGACTGCGCCGTCACAAAGCAGGTGCACGGAACCGAAGTGCGCGTCGTGACGAGCGCGGATAAGCACATCTGCGGCTCGAAAACGCCCTACGAGGCGGACGGCCTTGTCACCGCCGAGCGCGGCCTGCCGATCCTCTGCTTCGTGGCCGACTGCGTCCCGGCGCTCCTGTGCGACGCGGAGCACGGCGTCATCGCCGCGGTGCACTGCGGCTGGCGCAGCTCGGTCGCGGATATCCTCGGCGTGACGGTAGAGAAGATGTGCGCCCTCGGCGCGGAGCCGGGGAGCATATGCGCCGCGATGGGCGCGTCGATAGGCCGCTGCTGCTTCGAGACGGACGACGATGTGCCGAATGCTATAAAAAAATATCTCGGCTGTGACGCGGAGGAGTTCTTCGACCGCCGCCCCGACGGCAAAACGATGGTCGATCTCCGCGCGGCGAACGCCATGCGCCTGCGCCAGCTCGGCCTGCGGGCGGAGAATATCGACCTGTCGCATGAGTGCACGATGTGCAGCCATGAGAAATACTGGTCGCACCGCTATACCCAGCGCATGGGGCAGGGCAGAGGCAGCCTCGCCGCCGGGATAGTTCTTGACTGAGGTGATGCAATGAAGATACAGAAAAGGATCGCCGCGCTGCTTCTTGCGGCGCTCACGCTTGTGGGCTGCACCGGCTGCGCCGGGGTGAGCGGCAGCACGAATCAGAACGATATGGAGTTTGTGTCCACCGGCGGCAAGGACATCGAGCGCGCCGTGCAGGCGGACGACGTGTTCTCCCTCAACAGCAACCCCAATTACAGCTTCAACCCCCTCATCGCCACCAATCTCTCCAACCAGCTCATATGCGACCTCGTGTATGAGAACATGGTCGAGGTGGACAATAACTTTGAGGCCATCCCGAACGTCGTGACGTCGTGGAGCCATTCGGACGACTGCAAGACATGGACGCTCACCGTCGGCGAGGGGCACGTTTTCCATGACGGCACCCCCGTCACCGCCAAGGATCTGCGCTATTCGCTCGACCGCGCCATCACCGCCGACCGCTATCTCGGCCGCTTCGCGAGCTATCAGGGCGCGTATGTTGCGAGCGATACGCAGCTTGTCGTCTCCCTCGGCCTCGGCGACGGGCAGTTCATAAAGCTGCTGAATATCCCGATAATCAAGTCCGGCTCCTACGGCGAGAAGTACCCCATCGGCAGCGGCCCCTATACCTATAACGAGGACTATACGGAGCTTCACGCCTACGAGGGCTACGCCTCGTACAGCACCCTCCCCGTGGACGTCATCTATATCAAGTCCTACCCCGCGCAGGAGGAGATAATCAGCGCCTTTGAGGACGCGTATATTGACGTCACCGTCAACGACCCGTCGAGCTACACGAACCTCGGCTTTGCCAGCGCCAACGAGATACGCAGCTTCGCCACCACGAATATGCACTACGTCGGCTTCAACGAGAATACGACGCTTGGCCGCTATAACGTGTTCCGCTACGCGCTGAGCTTCGCGTTCGATCGCGCATATCTGGAGGAGCTGCTGGGCGGCGACGCCGTCGCTTCGCCCATCCCGATGTACCCCACCTGCTCGTCCTATCCGCAGGAGCTGGCCGACAAGCTGGAGTACAATATGGATATGTGCCTGAAGATCCTTGAGAGCGCCGGCGTAGCGGATCACGATAACGACGGCAAGCTTGAGTATATGAGCGGGTATGCACAGGAGATAGAGCTGAGCTTCCTCGTCTGCAGCGACAGCAGCGCCAAGGCCGGCATCGCCAACCGCTTCGCCGAGGTCATGGACTCCATCGGCCTCACCGTCGTCGTCAACTCCCTCCCGTGGGACGATTATGTCGAAGCGCTTCAGAAGGGCGAGTTCGACCTGTACTACGGCGAGATAAAGCTCCGCAATAACTTCGACCTCACGGAGCTTTTGGATCCGGACAATAAGTACGACGAGGAGAAGAAGCCCAACGGCATCAACTTCACCGGCATTACGGATCAGAATTATGTCATGTACCTCAACGACTATCTCGCCGCGGGCGACGTTGAGCGCGATTATAAGTATAACCAGTTCTGCGCCTATCTCACCGAGAACTGCCCCATCGTCGTCATCGGCTTTGAGAAGCAGCAGATAATCACGCATCGCGGCTGCGTCAAGGGCGTGGACGCGAATGCGGGCAACCCCCTGTATAATTTCCCGAACTGGGAGATAACTCTCGGCTGAGCGCGCCGCCCAAGCCGCCGGGCACCGCGCCTACTATTATAATAATAACAGCGGCAGAATGGAGAACAGTATGACTGACAGAGAGCTTATGTCCATCGCAAAGAAGGCGTCGATGAACGCCTACGTGCCGTATTCCCGCTTCCCGGTGGGCGCCGCGCTTGAGTGCGACGACGGGACGGTGTTTTCCGGCTGCAACGTTGAGAATGCCGCGCTCGGCAGCACCATCTGCGCCGAGCGTACCGCCTGCTGCAAGGCGGTCAGCGAGGGGCACCGCAGCTTCCGCCGCATCGCGATCTATGCCGACAGCGAGAGCTGGTGTACTCCCTGCGGCGCGTGCCGGCAGTTTCTGGCGGAGTTCTCGCCGGAGATGGAGGTGCTGTGCGCCAAGGCGGGCGACCGGTATGTCAGCTATAAGCTCAGCGAGCTGCTGCCGCACGGGTTCAATTATTGATGGAGCTGGAGCAGCTGCGCGTGTTCGCCGCCGTCGCGGATGAAGGGAGCTTCACGGGCGCGGCGCGGCGGCTGTATATCAGCCATTCCACGGTCAGCCGTACAGTCACGGCGCTGGAGGAGGAGCTGGGCGTGCGCCTTGTCGAGCGGGATAATCGGTTCATCGCCCTGACGAAAGCGGGCGCAGCCCTCCGCGAGGAAGCGGAGAGCTTGCTGAATGCCGCCTCTGCTGCTGCTTCAAGAGTAAAAGCGATAGGGGAAGAGAACCGGGAAGCGTGAGAAATAATCTCCGCACCCCTTGGCGCCCCTTCTAGGGGAGCTGTCACGAAGTGACTGAGGGGTCGCCAGAGTAACGACCAGAGCAGAGTGCAAAAGACAGAGCAGACCCAAATCTTAAATTCTTGCCTCCCTTGTGTAAAGGGAGGTGGTTCGGCGTGAGCCGAACCGGAGGGATTGTGCAGCAGGAACCGAGACAATCGCCGATTTCGGGCGAATTCGCAACATCCAAGCGTTTATGACAATCCCTCAGTCGCTCCGCGACAGCTCCCTTTACACAAGGGAGCCAAGAGGCTTCTTCTATACATAACCTTCTCTTTTCCCCCTCGGCGCCAAGTCCCCCCACCAAAACACACAAACAGGTGATGAAAAATGCGGTATTTCAAACCCTATGAGGGCGACAAGCCCTACATATTCATAAGCTACGCCCACGCGGACTCCGACGCCGTGATGAGCGTCGTCACACATATGCACGACCGCGGCTACCGGATCTGGTACGACGAGGGCATCGAGGTCGGCAGCGAGTGGCCGGAGTGCATCGCCAGCCACCTGACCGGCGCGCAGCTCGTCGTCGCCTTCATCTCGAACAGCTACATGCGCTCCGACAACTGCCGCCGCGAGATGCACTATGCGCTCTCCAAGCGCATCCGCATCATCAACGTGTTCATCGAAAACACGGACATGACCCCCGGCATGGAGATGCAGATCGGCAGCATCTTCGCCCTCATGCGGCACAACATGAGCGACGAGGAGTTCTACGGCAAGCTCTATTCCGCCCCGCTGCTGGACGCGGAGCTGTTCGCCGAGGGCGGCGCGCCCGCCGAAGCGCCGGTCCCGGAGCCGCAGCCCGCCCTCGCCCCCGCGCCGAAGCCCGAAAAGCCGCGCAAGCCGAAGGAGAAGCCGCCGGAGACAGAGCAGCGCCGCAAAAAGCGCCTTGCCCGCCGCATTGTCTGGGGCACTGTCGGCGTGCTGCTGCTCGCCGCGGTCATCACCCTCGGCACCATCGGCTACTTCACCGGCCTTATCGAGCGCCTGACCACCGACGTCGTCACCGTTGAGACTCTGCCGCAGAGCACGACCGCCAGCTTCGGGAACGACATTTTTGAGCGCGCCGCGCGCGACTATACCGGCATCGCGGACGGGGACATCGCCGTCTCCGACCTCGCGGGGCTGCACGAGCTGTACATCATCGGCGGCGAGTATTATTTCGAAGACCCGACCATGTCGCTCCTCCTGCGCTCGACCCTGCCTGAGCAGGGGACTATACGCAGCCTCGACGACCTGAAGTATTTCACCGGGCTTGATACCCTCTGGATATGTGACCAGCAGCTCTCGTCGCTGGAGTCGCTGCCGACGCTGAACATCGAGCGGCTGAATATCTC
>CAVCWF010000166.1:5938-17165 GCA_963605945.1 Lachnospiraceae bacterium | reverse complement strand
AAGCACTTGGGTTTCATAACCCCGTCGGTGCCTTTTCGCAGAAAGGCGGATTATAGAAATGACTCAGGACGCGGTTGTAACAAGAACTTTTCATAATTCTCTCGCGGAGGTCGCGGTCAAGCGGTCGACGGCCTGCGGCAGCAATTGCGGTAACTGCGAGAGCTGTGTGTTTCAGAACGAGCTGAAGGTCACGGCGGATAACCGCATCGGCGCAAGGCCGGGGCAGAAGGTCGTCATCGAGAGCAAGTCGTCGAAGGTGTATAAAGCGATACTGATGGTGTACATCATGCCGATAGTCCTGTTCCTGCTCGGCTATGCGATAGCCGCGGCGCTTGGAGCGGGCGAGGGTGTGTGCATCGCGGTGAGCTTTGCGGCGCTCGCCGTGAGCGCGGCGCTGCTGGTGCTTTGGTACAAAAAGCGCGGCAATAAGGATAAAATAAGCTTTGCGATAATTTCAATAGAAGAGTAAGCCGGAGGAATCGAGTATATGATCAAGAGCATGACGGGTTATGGCAGCGCCAAGGGCACTGTCGACGGACTTGAAATAAGCGTTGAGCTGAAGAGCGTAAACAACAAATTCCTTGACGCATCGGTGCGTATGCCGCGAAGCTTCCTCTTCGCGGAGAGCGCGGTCAAGTCTCTGGTGCAGCAGCATATCAGCCGCGGCAAGGTGGACGTGTTCGTCACTGTCGATTCCTCGATGGCGGACGATATGACCGTCCGCGTCAACGAGCCGCTCCTGCGCGGCTACCTTGAAGCGATAGAGCATATCTCCGAGGAGTATAAGCTCCCGAACGACGCCACGGCGATGAGCGTCAGCCGCTTCCCGGACGTGTTGTCCGTTGAGAAGAAGGAGGCGGACGCGGAGGCGATATCCGCCGGCATCTGCGCCGTCGCGGAGCAGGCGCTGTGCGATTTTGACGCGATGCGTCTGCGTGAGGGCGAGAAGCTGAGGGACGACGTGCTCTCCAGACTCGCAACCATAGATTCGCTCGTCTCGCGGGTCGAGCACGAGGCACCGAACACGGTGCTTGAATACCGCCGCCGCCTTGAGCAGAAGATGACCGAGGTGCTGGGTACCGCCGGTATAGATGAGAATCGTATAATCGCCGAGGCCGCAATCTTTGCCGACCGCATCGCCGTTGACGAGGAGACCGTTCGTCTGCGCAGCCACATGGCTCAGCTGAGCACCATGATAAACGGCAGCAACGCGACCGGCCGCAAGATCGACTTTCTCATTCAGGAGTTCAACCGCGAGGCGAACACCATCGGCTCCAAGTGCCAGAACGCCGACATCGCGCATGTCGTGGTCGATCTCAAGTCCGAGATCGAGAAGATACGCGAGCAGATCCAGAACATTGAGTGAGGAACTGCGATGAGGCTGATAAACATAGGCTTCGGCAATCTCGTCTCCGCCGGGCGGATCATATCGATAGTCAGCCCTGAGTCCGCGCCGATAAAGCGCATGGTGCAGGACGTGAGGGAAAAGGGGCTGTTGATAGACGCGTCCTTCGGCAGGAGCACAAGATCCGTTATAATCATGGACAGCGGCAACGTGGTTTTGTCCGCGCTGACGGCTGACGCGATAGCAGAGCGATTTGCAGAAAAGACTGAACAGGAGGATGGAGACTAAGATGAAGGAAAAGGGCAGAATGTTTGTTATTTCCGGGCCTTCCGGCGCGGGCAAGAGCACGGTGGTGTTCAAGGCAATAGAGGGGCGCGACGATGTGTGCTTCTCCACTTCTGTAACAACGCGCAAGCCCCGTCCAAACGAGGTCGACGGGCGCGAGTATTTCTTCGTTGACCTTGACCGGTTCAAGGAAATGGTCGAGAACGACGAGCTGCTGGAGCATGCGACTTATGTCGCAAATTCCTACGGAACGCCGAGAAAGTTCGTAGAGGAAAAGCTGGATTCCGGGCTTGACGTGCTGCTTGACATCGAGGTTCAGGGCGCGCGCCAGATAAACGAGAAGAAGCCGGACGCCGTGAAGATCTTCATCATCCCGCCCTCCCTCGCGGAGCTTCGCCGCCGTCTGGTCGGCAGAGGCACGGACACCGAGCGCGCAATCGAAGCGCGGCTCATCCGCGCGCGTCAGGAGTACGCCGAGGCGGACTTCTACGACTATATAATCATAAACGACGATCCCGACCGCGCAGCGAAGGAGCTGGCGGCGATCATGCTTGCAGAGCGCTGCAAGGCCGAGGGCAGAATGCATTTTCTGCGCGAGGCGATAGAAGAGTAATATAAAAATTTTAGTGCCGCGTACGCGGCGGAATGGAGTAATTATTATGATGCTTTATCCCCCCATGGCCGAACTGACCAGCAAGGTCGGCAGCCGTTACCAGCTTGTGAACCTCATCGCGCGCAGAGCGCGCGCCATCTCCGCGGAGGCCGAGGAGAAGCAGATACCGCTGGAGAAGAAGCCCGTCTCCATCGCCATCGACGAGGTCTACACGGGCAAGCTCAAAATAAAGAAATAATCATCATGGGGGACGATCTTGATGCCGATGCGCGTGGCAAAAATCGCGGTTTCTGCCGCTACATACAGCATTGACCGTCCCTTTGACTATCTTGTGCCGGAAGAACTGCGGGACGCCGCACTTCCGGGGACGCGGGTGAGCCTGCCGTTCGGCAAGGGCAACCGGCGCTGTGAGGGAGTTATCCTCTCGGTTGCGGATAGGAGCGAGCGGGAGAACCTCAAATGCATAGATTCCGTGCTCGACCCCGCGCCGGTGCTGGACGAGGAGCTGATAAAGCTCGCGTTCTTTATCCGAGACAGGTTTTTCTGCACCGTGTACGACGCTGTGAAGGCGATGCTGCCGGCGGGACTCTGGTTCACGGATGACGGGAAACGCCGCGTGAACGACAAAACCGTCGAGATGGTCAAGCTTGCGATACCGTCGGAGGACGCCGCAGCGATCGCGGAGTCGAAGCGGCTGAGATCGCCGAAGCAGGCGGCGCTGGTGGAAATGCTGTGCGCATTCGAGGCGCTGCCGAGCCGTGATCTGCTTACCTATACGGGCGCGTCGAGACAGTCGCTCTCCGCGCTTATAAAGGCGGGGCTTGCCGAAACCTATGAGCGCGAGGTGTACCGCCGCCCAGAACTGCATCTGGGCGATACGGAACCGATGCCGGAGCTGAGCGAAGAGCAAAGCGCGGTGTTCAAGGGCATCGACGCGCTCGCCGCGAGCGGCAAGGCCGGGGCGGCGCTGCTGCTCGGTGTGACCGGCAGCGGAAAAACCAGCGTCTATATTCATCTTATCGACGCCTGCCTTCGCCGCGGGAAAACGGCGATGCTGCTGGTGCCGGAAATCGCACTGACGCCGCAGATGCTCCGCACCTTCTCGTCCCATTTCGGGGACGATGTCGCCGTCATGCACAGCAGCCTTTCGCCCGCCGAGAGGTACGACGAATGGAAGCGCGTAAAAAACGGCAAGGCGCGGGTCGTTATCGGCACACGCAGCGCGGTTTTCGCGCCGCTTCGCAATCTGGGCGCGGTCATAATAGACGAGGAGCAGGAGGAGACCTATAAGTCCGAGAACAATCCCCGGTATGACGCGCGCGACGTCGCAAAGTTCCGCTGTGCGCAGA
Source organism: Lachnospiraceae bacterium (assembly GCA_963605945.1). GTDB lineage: Bacteria > Bacillota > Clostridia > Oscillospirales > Oscillospiraceae > Limivicinus. The sequence continues at coordinate 13,573 of CAVCWF010000166.1, read as the reverse complement.
ATAACTGCCTGCTGCTGCTCGGCTCCGCCACGCCGGACGTCTGTACGCGCTATAACGCGCGCATCGGGCGGTACGCGTTCTTCACGCTGAGAAACCGCTATAACGATATGCGGCTTCCCGAAGTGCGGATAGTCGACATGAAGCGCGAGCTTCGGCGCGGGAACGGCGGAGATATAAGCGGATTTCTGCGGGACGAGCTTCAGCAGAATATCGAGCGCGGCGAACAGAGCATACTGTTTATCAACCGCCGCGGCGCGCATAAGCTGATAAGCTGCGGAGATTGCGGCTATACTTACAGATGCCCGCGGTGCAGCGTGTCGCTCACATATCACAGCGCGAACAAGCGCTTGATGTGCCACTACTGCGGATATGTGCAGCGCGTGGACAGCGCGTGTCCTGAATGCGGGGGCGAGCTGTGCTTCGTCGGCACCGGGACGCAGAACGTCGAGCAGCAGCTGCACGAGCTGTTCCCTGATACGCCGGTGATGCGCGTCGATACGGATACGGTCGCGCCGGCGGGTTCGCATGAGAAGCTGTTTGAGCGCTTCAGAAACGAAAATATCCCCATAATGGTGGGCACGCAGATGGTCACCAAGGGGCTGAACTTCCCGAACGTGACGCTTGTCGGCGTCATCTCGGCGGATCAGAGCCTGTACGCGGGCGATTACCGCGCCGGGGAGAGAACCTTTTCCCTGATAACTCAGGTCGTTGGCCGCAGCGGCAGGGGAGACAAGCCCGGAAGAGCCGTCATACAGACCTTTACGCCCGAAAACGAGACGATAAGGTACGCAGCGGATCAGGACTATGAATCATTCTTCGAGTCCGAGATCGAACTGCGCCGCATCCAGAACGCGCCGCCGTTCAAGAATATATTCTCCCTGACCGCGACGGGCGTTGACGAGGAGCAGGTGGAAAAATGCTGCGCGTATCTCAGCGAGTGGCTGAGGAACATATGCAGCGATAAACCGGAGATAGATATTCTTGGCCCAGCGCCGCTGCCGGTAGTCAGGGTCAATAACAGATACAGATACAGAATAAATGTCTGCTGCGAGTCGAACGCGTGGATCCGACGGGCACTGTCGGAGATGGTGATCGAGTGCGGCAGAGACAAAAAATTCAGAGGCATCACCGTGTATGCGGACAACGCCCCGACAGATTGAGGATAGCTATGGCACAGAGAAATATTTTGACAAAGGAACAGCCGGGGCTTTATAAGAAATCCCGCCCCGTAACGGAGTTTAACCCTCGCCTGCATCAGCTGCTTGACGATATGATCGACACGCTTTCTACCGCGAACGGCGTCGGCCTTGCCGCGCCGCAGGTGGGCGTGCTGCGCCGCGCGGTGATCGTGCTTGAGACCAACGTGCCGGAGGATGAGGACGAGTATATCATAGAGCTTATTAATCCGGAGATAATCGAGGCCTCCGGCGAGCAGGAGGGGGCCGAGGGCTGCCTGAGCGTGCCGGGTGAATTCGGCCTTGTCAAGCGCCCGATGCACGTCAAGGTGCGCGCGCAGAACCGCTTTGGCGAATGGTTTGAGGTGGAGGGCGACGGGCTGACCGCGCGCTGCTTCTGCCATGAGATAGACCATCTTGAGGGCATAGTTTTCACCTCCAAGGCCGAGCGTATGCTCACCGAAGAGGAGCTTCAGAGCGGAGAATATTAAAATGCGGATAGTTTTTATGGGGACGCCGGACTTTGCGGCGGCCTCGCTGAAAAAGCTCATAGACGAAAAGCGCGACGTCGTCGGCGTGTTTACCCAGCCCGATAAGCCCAAGGGGCGCGGGATGGAGCTTGCGGCTTCACCTGTAAAAGCGCTGGCGTTCGAAAACGGGATACCGGTGTACCAGCCGGTCAAGATGCGCGACGGGACGGCGCTTGAGATGATAAAGGCGCTGGAGCCGGATATTCTTGTCGTCGTGGCCTACGGGCGCATCCTGCCGGACGATATTCTGGCGGTGCCGAAGTATGGGGCGATAAACGTGCACGGCTCGCTGCTGCCGAAGTACCGCGGAGCCGCTCCGATACAGTGGTCCGTCCTCAACGGCGACAAAGTCACCGGCGTGACGACGATGTACCTCGCCCACGACATGGACGCCGGGGACGTGATATATAAGGCCGAAACCGAGATCGGCGAATATGAGACGGCGGGCGAGCTGTTCGACCGGCTCATGGACATGGGCGCGGAGCTGCTGATAAAAACGCTTGACGATATCGAGAGCGGCACCGCACCGCGTACCCCGCAGGATCATTCGCAGGCGACCTACGTCGGGATGCTGGACAAGTCCATCTGCCCGATAGATTGGAACAACACCCCGCGCATGGTGCTCAAGCACGTATACGGGCTTCAGCCGTGGCCGGTGGCGACGATGGAGCTGGACGGCGCGGTATACCGCGTATTCGGCGCGGATTACACGCACAACAAATGCTCAGCGGAGCCGGGGACGGTCGTGGGAGCCGGTAAAGACGGCATTGAGATCGCCTGCGCGGACGGGGAAACCCTGCTGATAACCGAGCTTCAGGCACCCGGAAAGAAGCGCATGAAGGCGGCGGATTTCCTGCGCGGGCACAATATAAAGGTCAAAGGATGAGAGCTTGATGACCGCTAGGGAAGCGGCGCTTACGGCGCTGGAGCGCTGCCGCAGAGACGGCGCGTGGTCCGGAAGCAGCATTGACGGCATAATAAAAAAATACGCGCTTGACCGGCGCGAAGCGGCGCTCGCCGCGCGGCTGTGCCTCGGCGTACTGCAGAATTCGCGGCTGTGCGACTACTATATAGGCTGCTATTGCAGCACCGAGCCAAAGCGTCTGGAGCCGAAGCTGCATGATATTCTGCTGCTGGGCGTGTATCAGATACTGTTTCTCGACCGTATCCCCGCCCGCGCGGCGGTGAACGAATCGGTCGCGCTGTGCAGAAAATGCGGAATGTCGCGCGCGTCCGGGCTTGCGAATGCCGTTCTGCGCAGGATCGCGGAGAACAAGAGCGCCGGAACTCTGCCGGATATCCCCAGCGAGGGCGGCGCGGAATATCTCAGCATAAAATACAGCCACCCGGAGTGGCTTGCATCGCGCATTATCAGCGAACGCGGGTACGATTTTGCCGAGGCTTTCTTCGCCTGCAATAACCGCCCCGCGCCGCTCACAATACAGGTGAACACGCTGAAAATTTCCACGGAGGATTACCGCCGCGCGCTTCTCCGCGCGGGGATAGAATTTGAATACGACGAGCGGCTAAGCGGCTGCTTCGTGCTCAACGGCGGGAATGTCGCGGAGCTTCCGGGCTTTGCGGACGGGCTGTTCTACGTGCAGGATCGTGCGGCGCGCACCGCGGCGGAGATCGCCGCGCCGGAGCCGGGGATGACCGTGCTGGACGCGTGCTCCGCTCCCGGCGGAAAGTCTTTTTCCGCCGCGATAAGAATGCAGGGGAAGGGGAATATTCTCTCCTGCGATATACATGAAAAGAAGCTGAAGCTCATCTCCGCGGGCGCGGAGCGGCTCGGCATAGATATTATCAGAACCGCCGCGATGGACGCGCGCAGGCGTGACGCGGCGCTTGAGGAAAGTTTCGACGTCGTAATTGCCGACGTGCCGTGTTCGGGGCTTGGCGTCATAGCGAAGAAGCCGGAGATACGCGGCAAGACGGAGGCGGAGATATCTGCGCTCCCGGCAATACAGCGCGATATTCTGGATAATCTCTCCGCCTATGTCAAGCCCGGCGGGGTGCTGCTGTATTCGACCTGTACGGTGCTGCGCGCCGAAAATGAGGACGTTGTGAACGCGTTTCTCGCCGGTCACGGCGAATTTGAGCCTGAGGGCTTCAACGTCGGCGGCGTATCGGAGCCGGGCGGGATGCACTGCTTCTGGCCGAATGTGGACGGGACGGACGGATTTTTTGCGGCAAAGCTTAGAAGGATAAAATGATGAAGAAAGATATACTATCCATGCTCCCGGCGGAGCTGGAATCGGAGCTTGCGGGGCTGGGTGAGCCGAAATACAGGGCAGGCCAGATATTCAAATGGCTCTCGGAGGGCGTGCGGGATTTCGATAAGATGTCGAACCTCCCGAAGCCGCTGCGGGAAAAGCTGCGCGAGGGCTATGAGCTGTACGAGCCGAAGGTGCTCAGCAAGCAGGTTTCAAAGCTTGACGGGACGATAAAATATCTCTGGGAGCTGCGCGACGGCAACGCCGTGGAGACGGTCGTGATGAGCTATAAGCACGGCAACACCGTGTGCATCTCTTCGCAGGTCGGCTGCCGTCAGGGCTGCGCGTTCTGCGCCTCGACCATAGGCGGCCTTGTCCGCTGCCTTGAGCCGTCGGAGATGCTGGACGAGGTGCTGTTTTCGCAGCTGGATTCCGGCAAGCCGATATCAAACATCGTCCTTATGGGCATCGGCGAGCCGCTGGATAATTTCGATAACGTCATGCGCTTTCTGGAGCTTGTGAACCATCCGCAGGGGATGAATATCGGTATGCGCCACATATCGCTCTCCACCTGCGGCATCACGGAGAAGTTCGACGCGCTCGCCGAGCGTGATCTGCAGCTTACGCTGTCCGTCTCGCTGCACGCGCCGGACGACGAGACAAGATCGAAGATCATGCCTGCGAACCGCGGGCGCGGTGTGGAGGAGCTTATGCGCTGCTGCCGCCGCTATTATGACAAGACCGGGCGGCGCATATCCTTTGAATACGCGATGATAGACGGCGTGAACGACACCGAGTATCACGCCCGCCTGCTCGCGAAGCGCGCTAAGGCGGTGTGCGCGCATGTGAATCTCATACCGCTCAACCATGTTGAAGAGCGCCGGTTTGCCCCTTCAACGCCGGGGCATATGAAGGCGTTTATAAAAATTCTTGAGGACGAGGGCGTGAACGTCACCGTGCGGCGCAAGCTCGGCGGCGATGTGGACGCCTCCTGCGGACAGCTCCGCAGAAAAATGCAGACCCGTGAAGAGGGGTTGAACAGAGAATGAAAGGTTTCGGACTGACTGACAAGGGCAGAGTCAGAAAAGACAATCAGGACAGCTTTATCATCGAAAAGTGCGAGGCGAAAAACTGCCTCATAGTCGGCCTGTGCGACGGCATGGGCGGGGCGAAGGCCGGCGGGCTTGCAAGCCAGCTGTCAAACAAGGCCTTTGTGGACTTCGTGTACGGCAAGCTCACCTCGCGCGTGGAGCGCGTGCAGAATTATAAGGAAATGCTGCAGAGCGCCTGCGACGAGGCGAACGGGGTATCATATGAATACTCCAAGTTCGACGAGGCGTACAACGGCATGGGGACGACTATTGTCGGCGGTGTTATCAAAAACAGCGGAAAAGCCTATATTATAAATGTGGGCGACAGCCGCGCCTATCACATCTCGCGCAAAAGCAGCAGCATATACCAGATAACCCGCGACCACTCTCTGGTCGAGGAGCTGGTGGAGTTCGGCGCGATAACAAAGGAGCAGGCAAAGACACACCCCCAGCGCAACGTCATAACGCGCGCCCTCGGCTCCGAGGCGAAGGTGGAGTCCGACTACTTTGAGCTTTCGATGCGCCTTGGGGACTGCATACTCTTCTGCTCGGACGGCTTGTCCAACACCCTGTCGGATCAGGAACTGCTGGAATACGCCATGCGCTTCCCGGAGCCGGAGCTGCTGTGCAGGGAGCTCATGGACGAGGCGCTGTCGCGCGGCGCGCGGGACAACGTCACGGTTGTCGCCGTGATGAAGTAAGGGCACTGAATGGAGAATTAAATGGATACTAACGATAAATACATCGGAAAGATGCTCGACGACCGATATGAGATACGCGAGATCATCGGCGAGGGCGGCATGGCCATCGTTTACAGGGCGCTCGATCACCGGCTGAACCGCGACGTTGCGGTGAAGATAATGCGCGACGAGATGGCCGCCGACGAGGAGTTCCGCCGCCGCTTCTGCACGGAGTCTCACGCCGTCGCCATGCTCTCCCACCCGAATATTGTCGCGGTGTATGACGTCAGCCATAATGACAATGTGGAATACATAGTCATGGAACTGGTGGACGGGATAACGCTCAAGCAGTATATGGAGCGCAAGGGCATGGTCGCATGGAAGGAAGTCGTGCACTTCACAAAGCAGATCAGCAAGGCGCTGGCGCATGCGCATGAGCGCGGCATAATACACCGGGACATCAAGCCCCAGAACATTATGCTTCTGCGAGACGGCACCATCAAGGTCGGCGACTTCGGTATCGCCGCGCTTGAAAACGAGGTGTACGAGAATAACGGCGAGGCGATAGGCTCGATACATTATATCGCCCCTGAGCAGGCGCGCGGCGAATGCCCGGATGCGCGCAGCGACATCTATTCTCTCGGTGTTATGATGTACGAGATGCTGACCGGCGGCCTGCCGTTTACCGGCAATACGCTCGGCGAGATCGCCGTGCAGCATATGAACGCGAAGCCCGTGCCGCCGCATGAGAAGAACCCGGAGATACCGCTGGAGCTTGAGCGCATCACGCTCAAGGCCATGAACGCGGAGCTGAGCGAGCGCTACCAGTCGGCAAATGCGCTGCTGGCCGATCTTGAAGCCTTTATCCACACGCCCGTCACAATGGATGAGAACGGCGCGGACTATGAAAATCCCGATGTCAAGCCTGTCCGTTCCAGCACGGAGCTTTCCAGAGAGCGCTATAAGCTGCGCCGCCGCCGTTCGGGCGTGGTCAGCTTCATGTCGGGCACCTTCGGGCTGCTTGTCCTCGCGGTCGCGCTGTTCGCGTTCCTGTGGAACTTCTGGCTCAAGGACGTGTTCTCTCCTGCGGAGAGGATCGCGCTGCCGAACTTTGAGGGCAGCAACTACGAGTCGATAATCAACAACTCTGAGCTCAGCTCGATGTATAAGTTCAATGTCATATACATCTCCGACGATTCGGTCGAGCCGGGCATCGTCATCTCGCAGTCGCCTGCGGCAGGGCGCAGCATGATGGTCACGCCGTCCGGCATCGAGGTCGACCTCACCGTGAACGCCGGCGTGAGCCTCACGAGCGTACCTGACGTTCTGAACACCGATTACCGCGAAGCCATGCGCAATCTGCGCGCGGCGGGCTTCAATGTCGAGATCGAGAACGCCGCGTCCGACAGCTATACCAAGGACTATGTCATCGCCACAAGCCCCGTGGCCGGGGAGCAGCTGAGCAGCGGGTCGACCGTGTATATCACTGTCAGCGCAGGGCCGGAGATACAGTATGTCTCCATGCCTAACCTTGTGGGCAGCACGGAGGACAGCGCAATATCCCGTATCGAGAGCAGCAATCTCAGCTACGGCGGCTCTGAGCGCGTAGTGAGCGACTACGAGGCGGGGACGGTCATTGACCAGAGCATCAGCTCCTCCGAGAGCGTGGCGGAGCACACGAAGGTGTACCTCACCGTATCCTCCGGACCGCAGGGCTAAGGCATGACGGACGGAGTAATAGTCAAGGCGCTGAGCGGGTTTTACTATGTGGAGACCGAGGGAAAGCTGCTCGAATGTAAAGCACGCGGCAAATTCCGGCTGGACGGGACCTCGCCGCTGGTGGGCGACAGGGTCAGATGCAGTCTCGACGCAAACGGGAAAGGCCGCATCGACCATGTGGAGCCGCGGCGGAACTGGTTCATCCGCCCCGCGGTAGCGAACAT
>CAVCWF010000166.1:0-5928 GCA_963605945.1 Lachnospiraceae bacterium | reverse complement strand
CTCGTATTCGTCGCGGCGAATACCAATCCGGTGACTGACCCGTTCCTTATCGACCGCGTCTCGGTCATCGCCGCGGAAGCCGATTGCGGGCTTGCCGTCTGCGTGAACAAAACGGATATCGACGCCGGAGACGAGCTGTTTGACGTCTTCACCGCCGCGGGCTTCCCCGTCATACGCACGAGCGCCGTGACGGGCGAGGGCATGGACGAACTGCGCGGGCTGCTTCGCGGCAAGATATCCGCGTTTACGGGCAATTCCGGCGTCGGCAAATCGAGCATACTCAACGCTCTGATACCCGGCGCGAACATCCAGACCGCCGAGGTCAGCGAACGTCTCGGCCGCGGCAAGCACACGACGCGCCATGTGGAGCTGTATGAGCTTGAGAGCGGCAGCTACATTGCGGACACGCCGGGCTTCGCCTCCTTCGAGGTGGAGATGATGTGCACGATACCGAAGGAGCGCCTGCAGTTCGATTTCCCGGACTTCGATAAATATATAGGCTCCTGCCGCTTCAGTGACTGCGCGCATTTGAAGGAACCCGGATGCGCGGTCACGCAGGCGGTGGACGCGGGCGAGATCGGACAGAGCCGCTACCGCTCGTACACGCGCCTGTATGAGATGTGCGCCCAGCATAAATTCTGGGAAAAATGAGATAAAAGAGTATATTATGCCGCCCCGCGCGTATAATGTCAGGAAGACAATTATACGTGGGGGGCGGTTTTTTGAATTGCAGAGGGAAGGGCTTCTGGGGGCTGCTTGCGATAATACTGGGGCTGGTCATAATTCTTTCGCTGCTCTTGCCCTCGGAATTCTGGTGGATAGTTGCGGCGGGGGCGCTTATCTGGGGCGGAGTGTGTCTTATGAGGAGATGCTGAAAGGGGTATGGAATGAAAATTTATGTTATCAGACTGCCGAAATTTCTGTCGAGATTCATCGCGCGCATAAGCAAACGGTGATACGGCGCGGCTCCGGCGCATAGATTGTACAAACTGCGTCAAGGAGAGAGCTGAAATGGAACTTTGCTTTGAAAAGAAGAGCACAAATATATTCGCCGGTAGACTCCATATGGTCAAGAGCAGCGCCGAAACCGTGGAGGCCGTCGTACCGGACACGAATGACGACATAGCGCGCGTCGCGTCGCTTCAGACGATGCTGCTGCTGAAGGGCAAGGACATCTCCGCCCGCGGCATAACGGTGACGGGCGAGGCGCGGGCGTGGCTGCTGTACATCACGGAGGGCGGCGCGGTGCAGTCTGTGCAGCTCGCGCGCGAATTCAGCATCGAGTATGAGAGCGACGCCGTGCTGGACGAAAAGCTTACGCATGTGGCCTTGAGCGTAAACGCCGCAGAGACGCGCGTTCTGAATCCGCGCAAGGTTGCCGTGACCTTCGAGATATGCGGCGAGCTGTGGGCGTATTCGCGCGAGGAGATGTGCGTTTCAGCAAACGCGGGCGATACGCCGTGCCGGGTGTACGCAAAGCAGGAGCGGTGCTCCGCAACGCCTGTGATCGCTGTGACGGAGAAGACCTTTGTTCTGACGGAGCAGTTCGCGTTTGCGGACAGTAAGCCGCAGCCCGCCGCGCTGCTGTCGCAGAATGTGGAGTATGAGCTGGCTGAGATAAACGTCATCTCCGGGCGCGCCGTGGTGAAGGGCAATGTCCGCCTGAAGCTGTGCTATGCGTCCGACGGGGCGGATTACCCCGTCACGGCGGAGTTTTCAAGCCCGTTTTCACAGCTTATCGACGTACCGGACACCGATACCTCCGGCTGTGCGGCGCGGGTCGAGATAAACGGCGCGTACCTGAACATAATCGACACCATCAACGGCACCAAGGCCGTCGATGTGGAGCTGCACTGCCTGACGGAGCTGGTCTGCTTCGGCAGGGAAGAGGTGCAATATATCTCCGACATGTACTGCAACACGGCGGCGCTCACGCCGAGGATGGGGAAGCTCAGTATCCCGTCGGACTGCGAGCTTCGCCGGGTGTCACTGAGCTTCAGCGAGAGCATCGAAGCGCCTGAGGACTGTGCGGATGTGCTGGCGGCGTTCACGCAGATCTGCCGCTGCACCGTGTCCGGCGGGACGCTCAGTGCGCAGTGCCTCGCGGACATCATATACCGCAGCGAGAGCGGGGGCATCTCCGTTATGAAGCGTACCTTCAGCCTTGAGGGGGACTGCCCGGAGGGCGTGAGCAGCGTTTTGAACATCCGCGTTGCCGAGACAAAGCTGTACCCCGCCGCGGGCAGCATTTCCGTCTCGCTGAACGTGGAGGCCGTGTGCCTGTATGCCGGGAGCATGGAGGTGGACGCCGTGCTGTCGGCAGAGATTTCGGATGAAGCGGAGACGGACTGTGCGGCGTACCCGTCGGTGACGCTCGTGCGGATGGAGGGCGAATCGCTCTGGCAGCTTGCGAAGAGCTATCACTCCAGCGAGGAGGCGATCATCGGGCTTAACGGCGCGGACTGCGCCGAAAACGGGGCGCTGCTGCTGATACCCAAGACGAAATAGCGGCGGTTTTCCGCGCTGGCGTATTTTTTGCCTGTCCGCGCCGCAATTAGCCCTTGTCATAATGGCTGATTTGTGGTAAAATATCTGCCGTAAATCGTGTTGTTTTCTTTAACATACATAAGAGGAGCGAATTTTTATGTCCGGACATTCCAAATGGCACAACATACAAAAGACGAAAGGCGCGGCTGACGCGAAGCGTGCACAGGCTTTCACCAAGATCGCCCGTGAAATGATCGTCGCGGTCAAGGAAGGCGGCGGCGGAGACCCGCGCAGCAATTCCAAGCTTGCTACCGTTATCGCCAAGGCGAAAGCGGCCAATATGCCTAACGACAATATCAAGCGCACTATCGACAAGGCGCTTGGCGCAGGCAATACCGAGAACTATGAGAAGATAGTCTACGAAGGCTACGGCCCCTGCGGCGTTGCCGTCATCGTCGAGACCATGACCGATAATCGCAACCGCACCGCCGGTGAGATCCGTCACTACTTCGATAAGTACGGCGGAAACATGGGCGCGGCCAACTGTGTCTCTTGGTCCTTCGATAAAAAGGGCGTCATCGTCATTGACAACGAGGACGAGGAGCTTGACGAGGATACCGTTATGATGGATGCGCTCGAAGCAGGCGCCGCAGATTTTGAGGCCGATGACGACGTTATGACTGTCTACACCGGCGTTGATGAGGTTGCAGCTGTTGCCGATGCGCTGACTGCGGCGGGCTACAAGCTGCTCTCCGCTCAGGTTGAGATGCTGCCCCAGAACGGCTACATCAAGCTCACCAATGAGGACGATATCAAGAACATGCAGAAGATGCTCGACATGTTCGAGGATAACGACGATGTCCAGAACGTCTGGCATAACTGGGAAGACGCTGAATAATAGCCTTGCGTTTAGTCGTGACATGCATGAAAACAGGGTGATCGGTTTAGATAACCGATCACCCTGTTTTTGCGCCTTATTCGTCCGGTTTATATTCGGCAATATCGGACAGACGGTAATAAAGACTGCCGCCATTTGATTATTAAGCCGAATTACGATAACCGGCTCAGGCATGTGTCATATCAGAATTCCGTCGCAATGGTCGATCTCGTGCTGGATTATTTCAGCCGTCCAGCCGGTAAAAGTCTTGAGCCGGGTTTGAAATTTTTCATTCTGCCACTGAACCTTGATAGTCCGGAAGCGCCGAGCCTTTCTGCGCCCCGCAAGGGAGAGACAGCCCTCCTCTGCTTCATATGCCCCGGACTGCTTTACGATGACGGGGTTGAGCATGACCTCATATTTACCGTCGTTATCAAATGCGATGATGCGCTTGTTCACGCCGATCATGTTAGCGGCCATGCCCACGCAGCCATCCTTGTGGGCGACGAGCGTGTCGAGCAGATCCTGTGCCGTACCGAGGTCGTCCGCCGCGGCGGGTTCGGCCTTCCGGGCGAGAAAAGCCTCATCTTTGCATATATCACGTATCATTGCTGTTCCTCCCGTTGCCCGGCTGCGGGGCGAAGTATTGCTTTTGCACGCGCTCAAACTGGCGGTTAAAGGCGTCCGCTGCGCGGACAGCGAGCGCGGTGTCGGGCTGCATCATATCAAAGGCGTGCATGTCAGTGTGATATAAGTCCAGCTCCGCCGGAACGCCGGCGTCGTGCAGATGCTGAAAGTAGCTGACGGTCTCGGCGTAGAACGGCTCGCCGTCGCCGACAAAGGAATATGCGGGCGGCAGACCGGAGAAATCCTCCAGCCGCGCAGGGGCGGCGTAAGGCGTGAGCTGCGCGCGGTCAGTCCCATGCAGATAGAGCCGCCACGCGAGGTGGTTGCGCCGGGTGTCCCAGACGCGGCCGTGGTTATCGCGCGATGACTCGGTGTCGCGGTCGTCAAGCATCGGGTAGAGCGGCATCTGAAATGCGACATTGACCTCGCCGCTGTCCCGCGCGCGTATGCACACGGCGGCACACAGCCCGCCGCCCGCGCTCTCGCCGCCGACCATGAGTTGGTCGCTCCTGATGCCGAGCGCGGAGGCGTTCTCCTTTAGATAGACGAGCGCCGCGTAGCAGTCGTCCATCGCTGCGGGGTACGGCGAGCAGGGGGCGAGCCGGTATCCCGGAGACAGCACCACCGCGCCGAACTTCTTTACCAGATCGACGGCGCGTGACATGTGCACCATTTCCTTCATCCCGGAGATGTACCCTCCGCCGTGAATCCACAGCACCCCAGTCGCGGCCGCAGGCGCGGTGAGCGGCGAGAGAACCAGCGCGGGAATACTTCCGTGCGGGGAGGGTATGCGTATTTTCCGGACGCGGACGTCCTTATCAGGCAGCATTGAACGCATGGCGCTCACCCGTTCCTGCGCTGATAGTCCGTGCCCCACGCGACCATGGAGTCGAGTATCGGCTTCAGACTGTACCCGGTCTCGGTCAGCGTGTACTCCACGCGCGGCGGCACCTCGGCGTACACCTTGCGGGTTAGCAGACCCTTGTTCTCCATATCGCGCAGCTGTGCGGTCAGCACCTTCTGCGATACCGTGCCGATGGACTTTTTCAGCTCGCCGAAGCGCTTCGTACCGTCCATCAGGTCGCGCAGTATCAGAACCTTCCATTTGTCGCCGATGAGCATCAGCGTAGTTTCCACCGGGCATGCGGGCAATTCCATATCTTAATCCTCCATTAGTATCATTTTGGTAACTACGGCTTAATTAGGTAATTTAAGCCGAGTGCTGATATTACAAGCACTTTTCGCACTTTATATCTCATTTTACACCATCAGTACACCAATTTCAATTTAATACTTGCTGCAGTGGTAAATTTGCAATCAGCGCGTTGATTCCTCGGCGTATTCATGGTAAACTATTACACAGATACACAAATAATCGTGCCTGAAAGATGAAACGAAATGGCTGAAAGAAATATGATGAATTTGACAATTACAATGGCAAAAGGAACGGAAAGCAATGAAGCAAATTGCACTTGACACCGATATGACCGTTTCGGCGTTGATTCGCTCATGGCTTCAAGAGTATCAAAAAGAAGCAGAGAAAAAGAATGGCCAAGCCTGTTCGCAAAATTTACAAGGACTGTAATAGAGAATAGCCTTCTCGTAAAAAATAGAAAGAGAGGAGTTCCTTATGGAAACGAAAGAAAAAAAGATGCTGTTTCAACGAACTAAAAGGCTGACCGTACTATTTGCGGCGGTGTTGACGTTCTTGTGTTCGTTACAACTGACCGCCTTTGCGGAATCGGAGAAAACCGAGGTTACCGGAAAGGTATATGAATTTGATGAGGACAGCCACTATGAATTTCATGATGGCGGAATATCTGAAGAGACAGGTAACGGTAATACCTACGGAACATTTTGCATCAGCGGCAATATAACTGCTGTCGGCGAAAAAAATGGTGTACCATCTTATGAAGTTGGTGACGGTAATTTGAAGT
>CAVCWF010000165.1:0-7156 GCA_963605945.1 Lachnospiraceae bacterium | reverse complement strand
GCCCCTCTTAGGGGAAGTCCCCAGTGCGCACACTGGGGAAAGGGGTCGCCAGAGTAACAACGCGAGCAAGGTGGAAAAGAAAGAGCGGTGCAAAATCTACCTGTCATTGCGAGGAGCGAAGCGACGTGGCAATCCGCATCCCCTTTATAGGGCAGGTAGTCTGCGTTCTGTCTAAAGGAGAAACGGATTCCCACGACCAGTGACATCGGTCACTGGTCTCGGAATGACAGAGGTCATCTATACATTACCCATTCTTTTATCCAATGGCAATAGCCAAAATCCAGAGCAGAGTGCAAAAGACAGTGCAATCTAAAGATCAGGTTCTTGCCTCCACTTGCGACGCGAAGCTAGTCCCCTTGGGGATGTAAAGGGAGGTGGTTCGGCGTGAGCCGAACCGGAGGGATTGTGCGCATAAATGTACAAATTCCCGCCGACTTCGGGCAAATCCGCATCCAATATCGTCACGAACAACCCCTCAGTCAGCCTATGGCTGACTGCTCCCTTTACACAAGGGAGCCTTTACTGAATTGTTTCTGTTGCCATATCTTTTAACTATTGGCAACAAGCCGAAACTGGCTACGCGAGCAGAGCGCAAAAGACAGAACCAAGTAAATTAACCTGTCTTTGCGAGGAGCGAAGCGACGCGGCAATCCGTTTCTCTTCCGCATAATGCTTATTCTACCTGCGCTGCATAGGAGAAACGGATTCCCACGACCAGTGACATCGGTCACTGGCCTCGGAATGACAGAGGTCTTCTGCACCCCCACCTTTTCATTTCCCCCAATAGCAGCTTCCCCCACCCCACACTATACCACAAACTGGAGATCATCCATGGAACATCCGATTCTGACCCTCACAACCAAGCCCTCGCGGCTGGTGATCGGCTTCATGTCCGGCACGTCCGCCGACGGGGTGGACGCGGCGCTGGTGCGCATCACGGGCTGCGGCCGCGAGACAAAGGCCGAGCAGCTGGAATTCTGCTTCGTGCCGTTTGAAGCGCCGGTGCGCGCGGAGATACTGCGCCTCGCGGGCGGCGGCGCGGCGACGGCCGCGGACTTCTGCCGCATGAACTTCCTGCTGGGGAAGCTGTACTGCGAGGCGGGGCTGGAGCTGTGCCGCAGGGCGGGCGTCGCGCCGGAGGATATCGACCTCATCGGCAATCACGGCCAGACCTTCTGGCACATCCCGGTCGAGGAGGAATATCTCGGCCGCCGCATCAGGAGCACCCTCCAGCTCGGCGGCGACGCACTGCTGGCCGAGCAGTTCGGCTGCCCGGTCGTCGGCGACTTCCGCGTGCGCGACATGGCGGCGGGCGGGCTTGGCGCGCCGCTCGTGCCGTATACGGAGTTTCTGCTGTACCGCAGTGAGACGGAGTGCGTCGCGCTGCAGAATATCGGCGGCATCGGGAATATAAGCTTCCTGCCTGCGGGCTGTGGGCTGAACGACGTGCTCGCGTTCGACACCGGCCCCGGCAATATGGTCATCGACGCCCTGACCGCGCGGCTCACCGGCGGCGCGCAGAGCTATGACGACGGTGGAAAACTCGCGGCGGCAGGCCGCGTCTCGCCGGAGCTGCTGGGCTATATGCTGGACGACGGATATCTGCGCCGCCGCCCGCCCAAGACCACCGGCCGCGAGGTCTACGGCCCCGACTACGTTGCGCGGCTGCTGTGCCGTGCGGAGGAACTGTCCGTCCCGTTGGGGGACGCGCTCGCCACGGCGACTCGCTTCACAGCGGAGTGCATCGCCGCCGCGGTGCGCGATTTTGCGCCGCAGCCGCCCGCGAAGCTTATCGTCGGCGGGGGCGGCAGCATGAATCTGACGCTGATGGGGCATATCGCCGCGCTGCTGCCGAGCTGCGCCGTGATGACGAACGAGGCGCTGGGCTATGACAGCAATGCCAAGGAGGCCGTCGCCTTTGCTATTCTCGCAAACGAAGCGGTGTTCGCCCGCTGCAATAACGCCCCCTCCGCCACCGGCGCCGCCCACCCCGTCGTCATGGGCCGCATAAGCCTGTGAGGGGAAAGCGGCAGGCACCAAACAGCCATCGTAGGGGACGGCCTCTGTGCCGTCCCTTTTTTGGTGTTTTGTGTCAATGAAAAAATCGACGCACAAGCCCAAAATAACCTGTCATTGCGAGGAGCGAAGCGACGTGGCAATCCGTTCTCCTTTGCTCTGCGCAAAACACACTGCTATCTATAAAAGAAACGGATTCCCACGACCAGTGACATCGGTCACTGGTCTCGGAATGACAGAGGGGGTCTTTATATTGCCTTTTCTTTTACCTAATGGTAATAGTCCAAGACCGGCGACCCCTCAGTCGGCTAACGCCGACAGCTCCCCTAGTAGGGGCGCCAAGGGTGCGGAGCACCGACGTTGCACCAATCCAAAATCCCCGCCGCGAAGCGCTGCCCCGTTGCGTCAGTCCAAAACCCCCGCCGCGAAGCGCTGCCCCTCCTAGGGGAAGTGGCGCGTCAGCGCCGAAGGGGTCGCCGGACTTGGGAACAGAGCAGGGTGCAAAAGAAAGTACACACCCCAACTCTCACGCCCACACACGCCCAACCTTCACTCCCTGAAGAAGTACCCGAAGCAATCCTCGACGGAGTCGTTCCAGAAGCGCCACGAATGCGCGCCCGCGCGGTGGTCGAAGCGGTGCTCCGCGCCGAGCGAGGTCAGAAACGCGTCAAATTTCACGTTGTCCTCATACAGCCCGTCCTGCTCGCCGCAGGACAGATATATGCCCGGAAAGTTCTTCTTTTCGTCAAAAACGTCCTGTGCCAGCCGGTACAGGTCATTTTTTGTGCCCTCAGGGCCGTCCGCGCCGAATATCGCCCCGCGCTCGCGGGCGCGCTCCGGGGTCTTGACCGAGTACACCGGCCTGCGGATATCCACAACGCCGGAGAAGCTGCCCGCCCCGGCGTAGCGCTCCGGATACGTCAGCGCGCACTTCAGCGCCCCGTAGCCGCCCATCGACAGCCCCATGACATAGCGCTTCGCGCGCTCGTCCGGCAGGCCGAACATCCGCTCGCACATCGCGGGCAGCTCCACGGCGACGTAGCTGAAATAGTCCAGCCCCGCCGCCATATCCGCGTAAAAGCTGCGCTGCACCTCAGGCATCACGACCGCCAGCCCGCGCTCCCGCGCGAACTGCTCGACCGCGGTGTACCGCGTCCAGCCGCTGCTGTTGTCGGACAGGCCGTGCAGCAGATAGACGGTGTTCGCCGCGCCCAGCTCGCCCTCGTCGGGCAGGATGACGCGCAGTGCCGTCGCCATATTCAGGGTCTTTGAAAAGACCTCACAGTTCAGAAAAGCCATTATTTCTCCTCCAGTGCCGCGGCGACTCTGCCCCCGGCGGCGTTCAGCATTTCCGCGGCGCGCGGCGCGTCCACTCCGCGCAGGAGCATGACGATCGCCTGCTTGCAGACGTAGCCGCATTTTTCGAGCGCGGCGGCGGCCTCGTCCTCGCCCACGCCCGTCGCTTCGCAGACTATCGTGACACAGCGGCGGACGAGCTTCTCGTTCGAGGGCTTGACGTCGACCATAAGGTTGCCGTAGACCTTGCCGAGCTTTATCATCGTGCCGGTCGAGAGCATGTTCAGCACCATTTTCTGCGCGGTGCCGCTCTTCATGCGCGTGGAGCCGGTGATGACCTCAGGCCCCGGAGCCGGGGCGATGCCGACGTCGGCGATGCGGTCGATCTCCGAGCCGGGGCAGCAGGTCAGGCCGATGACCGCCGCGCCGATGGATCTCGCGTACTCCATCGCGCCGAGCACGTACGGCGTGCGGCCGCTGGCCGCGATGCCGACGAGCACGTCTTTCGCGCCGAAGCCCGCATCGCGCAGCTCCTGCTCGCCAAGCTCGCGCTTGTCCTCCGCGCCCTCGACGGCCTTGAACACCGCGCTGTACCCGCCCGCGATGATGCCGCGCACGAAGTCGGGGTCGACGGAGTAGGTCGGCGGGCACTCGACCGCGTCGAGTACGCCCAGCCGCCCGGAGGTGCCGCATCCGCAGTAGACAAGGCGGCCGCCGTCGCGCAGGCGGGAATATATCAGCTCGATGGCCTCGGCGATCTGCGGGCAGACCAGCTCCACGGCCTCGGCCACTTTTTTGTCCTCACTGTTGATGAGCCGCACCATCTCGATGGTCGGCAGCTCGTCGATATGCGCCGTGCGCGGGTT
This sequence comes from Lachnospiraceae bacterium, assembly GCA_963605945.1. GTDB lineage: Bacteria > Bacillota > Clostridia > Oscillospirales > Oscillospiraceae > Limivicinus. Next base: position 2,978 of record CAVCWF010000165.1, on the reverse strand, counting down.
GCGCTGTTCGGTCGCAATGCGTCTCAGATCAAGTTTGTCGCTCATTTGTCCCAATCCTTTACTATATGCATCTGCTCCGGCTGGATCATAAAGCATTCGCAGTATTGTCTGCGCCCCTCGATGCCGCGCAGGCGCTTGAGGTGCGCGTAGTATTCTTTGTAGGGGAAGCTCGTGCTGTGCACGGCGAACCAGTGGCAGTCGATGGCCTTTTCCCACAGCCCGTAGCCCGCGCTGACGTCGAGGTAGACGTAGGGCTTGAAGTCAATGGCGTCCTCCCAGTTCTCGGCGAAGTAGAGCGAGCGGGCGAAATGCTTCGGCAGCTCGCGCTGAAAGCCCTCGATCGCGGCGTAGAACCACGCATCCACAACGATGCGGTGGCAGGCGGCGTGATCCTTGTGCATACTTTTTTCGTGGTGGGTGACGATGATGTCGGGCTTGACGCGGCGGATCACGTCGCAGACCTCGAAGCGCACCTCGTCGTTGTCGGGCAGCAGGCCGTCGGGGTGGTCGAGCACGATGGTCTCACCGCCGAGCATGGCCGCGAAGCGCTCGGCCTCGGCGACCTTGTTTTTCCTGTATTCGAGGACGTCCGCCCCGGCGGGCGCGCCCTTCTCGCCCGCGGTGAGCGCGAGCGTCACCGCCCGGCCGCCGGACACGGCGCAGGACGCGAGCAGCGCCCCGGCGGTCAGCTCCATGTCGCCGACGTGCGCGCCGATCGCAAGTATCGTTTTCCCCGCCGCAGCGGCTTGTGTAGTGTTCGTGTTGCTCATGTTTATCCTCCATGTGTCTGAGGTGAAATTTACGGTGGTGTGGGGTGGAAGTTTTGCCGCACCCTCTTGGCGCCCCTTCTAGGGGAGCTGTCACAAAGTGACTGAGGGGTCGCCAGTCTTGGTCTATTGCTATTAGGGAAAAGAAAAGGCAATGTAAAGAAAAAATCTCTTAGCTCCCTTGTGTAAAGGGAGCTGTCAGCCGTAAGGCTGACTGAGGGATTGCCCCTCTGTATTGTTGCCCGCGTATTTGCCTAAAAATGGCGCTTATCTCAGCTTTTGCTGCACAATCCCTCCGGTTCGGCTCACGCCGAACCACCTCCCTTTACATCCCCAAGGGGACTAGCTTCGCGTCGCAAATGGAGGCAAGAATATAATCTATACTCCGTCCTTTCTTTTTCTCTCTGCTCGCATCGTTACTCTGGCGACCCCTTCGGCGCTAACGCGCCACTTCCCCTAGTAGGGGCAGCGCTCCGCGGCAAAGGTTTGGGCGCGGTGGTTGCGCCACGCCCTCTTGGCGCCCCTCTTAGGTAGCGAAGCGGCGGCGCTCCGCGCCCTCTTGGCGCCCCTTCTAGGGGAGCTGGCGGCGTAAGCCGCCTGAGGGGTCGCCAGTCTTGGTCTATTGCCATTAGGGAAAAGATAAGGCAATGTAAAGACCTCCACTGTCATTCCGAGACCAGTGACCGACGTCACTGGTCGTGGGAATCCGTCTCTTTTATAGAAAGCCGTATATTTTTGTGCGCCGTAAAGGAGAACGGATTGCCACGTCGCTTCGCTCCTCGCAATGACATGTGTGTTTTAAGCCGGCGCGCCGATTTTTCGCGCCCCCGCTAAATCTCCTTCACCATCACGGCGAAGAAGCGCTTTGTCTCGAACCCGGCGCTTTTATAAATGTTCTGCGCGTGATTATTTATCCCCGTGAACAGCGACATGTACCGCGCGCCGCAGTCCTTCTCGGCCTGACACAGCTTATAAAACAGCAGCGAGCCAAGCCCGTGGTTCTGGAAGCCGGGGCCGACGGCGATGCCGGCGAAGTAGCCGCGCCCGGTCGGCTCCGGGTACACGGGGCCGGTGAAGCCCGCGACGGTGTTCCCCTCAAGGCCGACCAGCAGCCGCATCCCGCCGTGCGCGGCGGGCGGTATCTCCTCCGACCACATCGGGTTGTTCAGCGACTCGACCATCTCGTCCACGCCCTGATGCACGCCCTCACGGTACCAGTCGACAAAGTACCCGTTTTCGGCCATTTTCCGCTCTTTTTCGCGCATTTTCTCAGGATATCGGAAGCCGCTCAGGTCGAGATGCATGGCCTGCTCGGTCGTCGCCTCGACCCAGCCGAGCGCGAGCATACGGCGGTAGAGCGCGGTGTCGGTGGGGATGCCGGGCATGTTGTTGTGCCGGTGCCCGTCGGTGCCGGGGATGACCCACGGCAGGCGCACGGGGTTGAAGCAGGTGACGGCGGCGACGCTTTTGCCCGCCGCGCGGAAGGAATCCTCAAGCGCCGCGAGGAGCAGCGCGGTGTTTTCGTCGCTGTCGGCGGCGGGGTCGAGCAGCAGGCAGGAGAAGTAGCCGCGCACTTTGCCCTGCGCGAGCGCATCCCCGGTGACGCCGCTGACGAAGCCGCGTACGCCGTCCGCGTCCGTGAGCACGAAGCTGTGCCTTTCCGAAAAATTGGGATGGCGCAGCAGCAGCGCGTCAAGCCCCTCGGCGCTCTGCGGCGCGTAGCCCATGGTCTGCGCCCCGGCGGTGTTCCACAGCCGCAGCACCTCCGCCGCGTCGCCGCGCGTGTAGTTTCGTATCGTCATGTTGATCCTCCATGCGGTATTCTGCGTAGATTTTGGTGTGGGATGGAGTGCCGAAAGCGGCTCGTAGGGGACGCATGACAGCGCCCCTCACCCCCTTGGCGCCCCTTCTAGGGGAGCTGGCGGCCATCGGCCGCCTGAGGGGTCGCCAGTCTCGGTCTACTGCCATTAGGGAAAAGACAAGGCAATGTAAAGACCCCCCATCTGTCATTCCGAGACCAGTGACCGACGTCACTGGTCGTGGGAATCCGTCTCTTTTATAGAAAGCCGTATATTTTTGTGCGCCGCAAAGGAGAACGGATTGCCACGTCGCTTCGCTCCTCGCAATGACAATCTTTTCTTTACTCTGCTCTCTCTTTTTCCAAATGGCAATTCATATAGTCTGGCGACCCCTTCGGCACTTCGTGCCACT
>CAVCWF010000164.1:0-3523 GCA_963605945.1 Lachnospiraceae bacterium | reverse complement strand
CAACCTTGAACTGACCAAGGAGAATGTACGCGAGGTCATCAAGGAAAGACTCGCTGCGCAGGAACAGTGATGGACGCGCTTCTGCACAAGCGGCACTGCGTGTTCCTCGGTGCCTCCGGCAGCGGAAAAACCGAACTGTCCGTAAACTTCGCCGTTTCGGCGGCGAAGTCTGCGGCGGTGAGCTTTTTCGACATGGATCAGACAAAAGGACTGTTCCGTTCGCGCGATCTTTTCGACGAGCTTGCCGCGAACGGCGTAGAAACTGTCGATACATATAATTTTCAGGACGCGCCGATCGTTCCGGCGGGCGTTCAAAGCCGAATAAGGGACGAAAACACGCTCTGCGTTTTTGACGTGGGCGGAAATGCAGCGGGCGCGGTTATGATAGGGCAGTATACCGGCATCATGCGCCCGGAGGACACGGATTATTTTTATGTCATAAACCCCTGCCGCCCGTTTACGGAGACGGCTGAGGATATAGAGCGCAGCATGGTCGAGATACTTTATGCCTCAAGGATAGATCCTTCGTGGATAAAGCTCGTCAGCAACCCGAACATGGGGCGCGAAACTACGGCAGCGCTCGCGCTTGAGCAGCACAGGCGGCTTGAAAAACTGACCGAGCGGCTCGGCATGAAGCCGGTCGCACTCTGCGCGGATGCTGCGTATTCCGCAGAACTTGCGGGAGAGGTCAATGTGCCGGTGCTGCCGCTTCGTCTGTATCTGCGAAGATTTTACTGAACCATTGGAGGTGTTACGGCTATGGTCAAGATAGAAATTCTGGCCGAGAGATGCAAAAGCTGTGAGTATTGCATCTCGGTCTGCAAGAGAGATGTCCTTGCCGTCGGCGATAAGGCCAACGCAAAGGGCTACCATTATATAACGGTGAAGAATCAGGACAACTGCATCGGCTGCCTTATGTGCGCCAACATGTGTCCCGACGCCGCAATAGAAATCTACAAATAAAGGAAGAACTAAAGTGGACAGATTATTTATGAAGGGCGCCGAGGCACTGGCCGAGGCAGCTATTCGAGCAGGCGCGCGATTCTTCGCAGGCTACCCCATAACTCCGCAGAACGAGCTGCCGGAGTACATGTCAAAGATGCTGCCCAAGCATGGCGGGACATTCGTACAGGCCGAGAGCGAGGTCGCGGCGATAAACATGGTTTATGGCGCGGGCGCTACCGGCGCATATGCGTTAACATCTTCTTCGAGTCCCGGCATCAGCCTTAAGTCCGAGGGCATATCCAACCTTGCCGCGGCGCATGTTCCGGCAGTCATTATTAACGTCATGCGCTCCGGTCCCGGCATGGGAACCATACAGCCGGCGCAGACCGACTATTTTCAGGCGTCCAAAGCTTCCGGTCACGGCGGCTTCAGAACGATGACTCTCGTTCCCGGTACGCTCCAAGAGGCGGTCGACCTGACTTACAAGGCTTTTGAGCTTTCTCAGCGTGACCGCAATCCTGTTATCGTCGCGCCCGACGGCTTTATCGCTGCAATAATGGAGCCGGTCAATCTGCCGGAGTTCAGAGAGCCTGCCGCAACGCCTGAATGGGCGGTTGTCGGCTGCGGCAGCAGAGAGAGAAACCTGCTGCTCAACGGTGGACTCAATGAAGAACACCAGCTCAGCCAGAACAGAAAGGCTGAGGAGATGTACAAGCGCTGGGAGCGCGAGGACGTCATGGTCGAAGAATACCTGCTTGACGACGCGGAGTATGTCATCGCTGCCATCGGCACTTCGGCAAGAATTTGCCGCACGGTTATCAACGAGTTGCGCGAAGAGGGAATAAAGGTCGGCATGATCCGCCCGATAACCATCAGCCCCTTCCCGTATAGTTCTTTTGAGAAGCTCGGCGATCAGGTTAAGTACGTTATTGATGTCGAAATGTCCGTGCCTGCGCAGATGGTACTTGACGTCAAGGTCGGCGTTCAGGGACGTATCCCCATCGAAGAGGTCACTACCGCCGGCGGGTTAATTCTTAAGGGAAGCGACGTTGCGAAGAAAATTCGTGAACTCGCGGAAAGGAGCTGAAAATGGAGAAAATATACGGCAAGCCCCAGAGCATCAACGACACTCCGTTCGGCTACTGCCCCGGCTGCATGCATTCGACTATAAGCAAGATAGTTGCACAGGTCATCGACGAGATGGGACTGCGCGAGAAGGCGGTGTGCGTCCTGCCCGTCGGCTGCGGAACGCTCGGCTGCTTCACATGGAATATGGATATGGTCTGCTCTGCGCACGGTCGCGCTCCTGCGGTTGCCACCGGCGTCAAGAGATGCAGTCCCGACAGCTTTGTGTTCACCTATCAGGGCGACGGTGACCTTGCGTCTATCGGTCTGTCCGAGATAGTCTGCGCTGCAAACCGCGGCGAGAATTTCAGCACCATATTTGTCAACAACAGCATTTATGGCATGACCGGCGGTCAGATGGCGCCTACAACGCTTGTCGGCATGAAGGCGACTACCTGCCCCAATGGCCGTAACCCCGAAACCGAGGGATACCCCATGCATATGGCAGAGATGATAGCACAGCTCAAACGCCCGGCATTTTCCGGCCGCTTCGCAGTGGACACCCCGGCAAATATCATGAAGACCAAGAACGCGATAAAAAAGGCGTTCCAGAACCAGCTTGATGGCAAGGGCTTCTCCATGGTCGAGATCCTTTCCAACTGCCCGACCAACTGGGGTCTTTCTCCGCTCAAAACGCTTGATTTTATCCACGAGCAGACCATGGGAGAATTCCCCCTTGGCGTTTTCAAGGATATCTGAGGAGGGAATATACATGACAACAAATCTGCTTATCGCCGGCTTCGGCGGTCAGGGCGTTATGACCATCGGCAAGATGATAGGTGAGTGCGCCTTTGTACAAAACCTGAACGTCACGTTCCTCCCGTCTTACGGTCCCGAACAGCGCGGCGGCACCGCAAACTGCACAGTTGTTCTTTCGGACGAGCCTGTCGGTTCCCCGGCGGCGGAGTCACTGGACGTGCTCTGCGTACTCAACCAGCCCTCGCTGGATAAGTTCCTCCACATGCTCAAGCCGAACGGGACTCTTATGGTCAATTCCGACATGGTCGATGTTTCCGGAATAACCCGCACGGATATCCGTCTTATCGAGATACCGGCGGATTCCATGGCGCTTGAGATAGGCTCCACAAAAACCGCAAACGTCATAATATTTGCGGTGTACATGGCAGTTGCAAAGATCGTTCCGATCGACCGCGCAAAGGAGATAGCCCTCGCAAAGCTTGCAAAGAAGCCCCAGTTCATGACGATGAACAACATCGCTTTTGACCGCGGCATGGAGCTTGCAAAGGCCGACGTCTGACAGGTGACGGAATGGACTATAAAGAACAGCTTAAACGCAAAACCATTTCTCAGGACGATGCCGTATGGCAGATCCCTGACAACGCATATCTTTTTACCTACGGCTTCGGCGAGCCGGTCGGGCTTCTGTCGCGCCTGACGCAGCTGAAAGGCAAGAGAAAAAATATTACTTATATCGACTCCCTCAACGCAAAGC
>CAVCWF010000163.1:0-4777 GCA_963605945.1 Lachnospiraceae bacterium | reverse complement strand
GCCTTGGGGAGCAGCCGAAGCTCTGCCTTCTTAGTGAAGATGGCCTCGCCGTCGATGTTGACGACGTTGTCTTCGTCAAATTCTATCGTGATATTGTCCGTGCGCAGATGCGTGACAAACTGGGGCAGTTCGTCTGCGCGCCCCTTGGCGTACTTGCCGATGAGCGCGGCGAACTGAAGAATATTGAGCTTCTTGGCGACGAAGATGTCCATTATCCCGTCGTCGGGCATGGCGGTGAGACTGGGGTTGAAGCCGCCGCCGTAGAAGCGCCCGTTGCAGGCGCAGACAAGCGCGTGCTTCGCGTCAGCGACAAAATCGCCGCTCGTGATGCGCATATGGCGCGATATGCCGCGGAACATCTCGACCACCGCCGACACGACGTATGCCGCGGAGCCGCCGATGAGCGGGAGCTTGCTGTAATTATGTACGCTTGTGCCGATGCGCGCGTCGATGCCGACGGAACAGATGTTCGCGCTGTAACGGCCGTTGCAGTGGATGATGTCGATCGGGTGCTCGAAGCCGTCCACCAGAGCGCCAGCGTCACGATAGAGATCCATTTCGTCGCCGAACATGCGGCAGAAATCGTTGCCGGTGCCGGTGGGGAAGGGGGCGACGGCGACATTCTCGCAGCCGACTGCGCCGCTGATGCACTCGTTGAAGGTGCCGTCTCCGCCGCAGGCGTAGGCGCGGATGTGCTCGCCGGTCGCGGCCTCGGCCTTTATCTTTTCAGTCGCGTCGAGCGGAGCGCGTGTGACGTATATCTCATACTGCCCCTCACGCGTGGAAAAGGCTTCCTCGACCTTGGCGCGAACCTCGCTTGTACGATCCTTGCCGCCGGCAGTGGGGTTGACGATGAACAGATGCTTCATAGCTTTATCCTCATTCCTACATTACTGTCTTACTTGAAATACATGAAAAGGTCACATTTTATCATGCCGTTGTAGAGCTTACGTTTTTTGCCCGCCTGCTTGCCGAAGCAGCGCTCAAACTCGGTGTGCGAGGAGAGCAGATAGAGCTGCCAGTTCTCGCTGGCGAGCCACGCCCTGCCGAAGCCGCGGTACAGCTCTTCGGCCTGCTGCTTTTCCATGATGCGCTCGCCGTAGGGCGGGTTCGTCACGATGACGCCGCGCTCCGTCCGGCGGTCAAATTTCGTCGCGTCTGCAACCTCAAAGCGCACCACGTCGTCAACTCCGGCGCGCCGCGCGTTCTCGCGCGCAATCTCGATGGCCTTCGGGTCAATGTCGGAGCCTACTATATTATAATCGCCGTGGAACTCCTTGCTGCGCGCCTCGTCCCGCGCCTGCTGCCAGACCGAACGGTCAAAGATGCTCCAGCTCATGGCGGTGAAATCGCGGTTCAGGCCGGGGGCACGGTTCTTGGCAATCAGCGCCGCCTCTATGGGGATGGTTCCGCTGCCGCAGAAGGGATCGCAGAAATCGTCACGCCCGCGGTAGCGCGAGAGCTTGACCATCGCGGCGGCCATCGTCTCCTTGAGCGGAGCCGCGTTATGCGCCGGGCGGTAGCCTCGCTTGTGCAGCCCTTCGCCGGAGGTGTCGATGCAGAGGGAGACGTGATCCTTCATTATTGAAAACTGAACCTGATACAGCGCGCCGGTCTCGGCGAACCACTCTATGCCGTATACGCGCTTGAGCCGCTCTACGATTGCCTTCTTTATTATCTTCTGGCAGTCGGACACCGAAAAGAGCTTGGAGTTCAGGCTGTATCCCTTGACGGGGAAAGCGCCGTCGCGCGGGATGATACGCTCCCACGGCAGCACCTTGGTGCGCTCGAACAGCTCGTCAAAGCTGAGCGCGGTGAAGCCGCCGACTTCAAGCAGTATGCGCTCTCCGATGCGGAGGTTGATATTGGCGCGGGCAAGCTCCTCGCCGCCGCCGGTGAAATACACCCTGCCGTTTTCCGCGCGCACGCCGGGAATGTCCAGCCGGCGCAGCTCGTCGCTTATCGGCCCCTCAAGGCCGAGCAGGCAGGGGACGCAGAAATTGTAATCCATGTAAGATCCTCTTTAAACACTGTAAATATATTCAACCTATATTACTACAAAAATTTAAAGTTGTAAATGCCGGTGTTGGATTCAATATAAAAAATTTATAAAAATTTTTGTGAACATTTTTGGGATAAATGCGCGGCAGCCGGAAGACCGACATTTCTGCGTCGGGTTTAGTGCAAAACTACCAAGTTTGTTTCGAATAACTGTCTGGAATCACCAAAACTGAAGGATTGACTAAAACTTAGCAAATTTCCCTATTGAAATTTATGCATATTTGCGTTATATTAACTACGGTTAACAGTTTGTACATATTTTTTAACGGCTGTTATACGAACTATTTGCGGAGGCTTAGCATGACGGGAACGCGTACCGACTTCCTTGAAACGCTCAGGGATTCATACAGCGCCTATTATGACATCCATGAGAACGAGAGCTTCACGGAGCTGCCGCTCGTTTTCCGCGCGGACTACTCCTCCCGCAACGAGAAATACTGGCTGACGAAAAATATCAAGGTCTGGGGCAACGAGACCAACGAGCATGTGTACATGTTCGCGGCGGAGAGCTTCGACAGGGAGCTTGTCGACAGATGCATAGATTTCGCCCTTGCCGACGGGCTGCCGCGCGTAAAGCCGCATAAGGAGCACCAGTATACGAACATTGCCGCTATATTCGTTGCAGACGGCTTTGATCCCGCAACGGCGAAACATATTGCAAAACGCTCATTCAGCAAAAGCTATAAATTTTCACTGCATGGATACACTGAGCTTCTGACAGCCGCGGTAGAGCTGGGCACCGAGAGCACCCGGACAAACTCCGCAGGCCGCCCGTTGGAGGCATACTTCAAGAAATTATTCGCGGCAAAAAAATGAACGGCCGCGAGTAAATAAAACATTTTTTATAAGGAGTGAAAAGTGTGAGCGCAATTCTTATTCTCATCATCGCACTCGCCCTGCTTGCATGCGGCTACATCTTCTACGGTAGCTTCCTTGCAAAGAAATGGGGCGTGGATCCCAATCGTGAGACCCCGGCACACACCAGCTACGACGGAAAGGACTTCGTTCCTGCCAACCCCGCCGTCCTGATGGGACATCATTTCTCCTCCATCGCGGGCGCAGGCCCCATCAACGGACCTATTCAGGCCGCAGTTTTCGGCTGGGTTCCCGTTTTCCTGTGGGTCATCGTCGGCGGCATCTTCTTCGGCGCAATGCATGACTTCGGCGCCCTGTTCGCCTCCATCCGTCACAACGGCGGCTCCATCGGCGAGGTCATCAAGGACAGCATGGGCGTCAAGGCACAGAGACTGTTCACCATCTTCGCACTGCTCGTTCTGATCCTCGTTATCGCTTCCTTCACCGCAGTTGTCGCCGGTACCTTCGTCTCCGTTGCGAAAGATGGTGAGCCTGCAATTCCTCTGTTCACCGTAGGACGCGCAAACGTCAGCGGCAACGCATCCACCGCAACCACCTCTCTGCTGTTCATCGTCATCGCTTTCATCTTCGGCTACTTCGTGTACCGCAAGAACTGTAAGGTCGGCCCGGCGACCATCGTCGGCATCATCGGCATCATCGCTATCGTTATTGCCGGTCTGAACTTCGGTATCAACTGCAGCCGTACCTTCTGGGTCCTCTTCATCGCAGTTTACGTCATGGCCGCTTCTCTGCTCCCCGTCTGGATGCTGCTCCAGCCGCGTGACTACCTCAGCTCCTTCCTGCTCTACGGCATGATGATCATCGCAATGATCGGTATTCTCTTTTCCGGCGCGAAGGTCGATCTGCCCGCATTCACCGGCTGGGCCGGCATCAACGGCAACTCCAGCCTGTTCCCGACTCTGTTCATCACCGTCGCCTGCGGCGCTGTCTCCGGCTTCCACTCCCTGATCGGTTCCGGTACGACCTCCAAGCAGCTCGACTCTGAGAAGGACGCAAAGGTCATCGGCTACGGCGCAATGATCGTCGAGTCCGCTCTGGCAATCATCGCCCTCATCTCCATCGGTGTTGTCTTCAAAGAGACCAACATCGGCGGCGGCGAGAAGTTCCTCCTCTCCGCACCTCCCACCATCTTCGCGGGCGGCGTTGCAACCATGGTTGCTAACACCTTCGGCGGCGTTGCAGACTTCTCCAACCCTGTTTACGACACCACATACACTCTGCTGACTCTGGCAGTCTCCGTCTTCGCACTGACCTCTCTTGACTCCGGTACCCGTCTGGCTCGCTACATGTTCGCTGAGCTCTTCGTTCCCGAAGGAAAGACCCGCGAGGATCTGACCGGCGTCCGCAAGTTCTTCTCCCACCCGTTCGTCGCCACTCTTATCATGGTCGTTATCGGCTGCGGCATGGGCTTCATGGGCCTGAACCAGATCTGGGGCGTGTTCGGCGCTGCCAACCAGCTCCTCGCCGGTATCGCAATGCTGGCTGTTGCCGCATGGCTCGGTCAGGTCGGTAAGAGCAACAAGATGTTCTTTGTCCCGATGGTATTCATGCTTGCCGCAACCGGCACTTCCCTGACCATGACCATCATCGCAAAGATCAAGCTCATCGCTGCTGCCGGCGCCGCATGGGGCGACTGGTTCCAGCTCGTATGGTCCATCGGTCTCATCGTTCTGGCTGTCATCCTCGTCATTCAGGGCGTTCAGGTTCTTGCAAAGCCCAAGGCCAAGAAGGCTTGATTCGGGTTTCAGGAATAGTCCGATAACCAGCAATACATAGCATAAAAAGCCGCCCATATGGGCGGCTTTTTTGCTGCGCGCGGGGGCGGGCGGCATGTTAGTAA
>CAVCWF010000162.1:5368-7131 GCA_963605945.1 Lachnospiraceae bacterium | reverse complement strand
GAACAAGACTGCCGATGCCGAGTATGCCGCTGCCGCAGCCGAGGTCGAGCACGGTCGTCTCAGGTGAGCAGTATTTTTCGAGCGCGGCAAGGCACATGCGCGTGGTTGCGTGGCTGCCAGTGCCGAAGATAAGGCCGGGATCGAGCCGCAGCGGCTGACGCCCGTCGGCAGGAATCTCCTCCCATTCCGGCACGACGACCAGCTTTTCGCCGACCTCGATGGGCTTATAATATTCGCGCCAGTTGTTTTCCCAGTCGCTGTCCTCGATAAACGCGGTCTGCACCGCGCCGTACGCGCCGCGTATCTTCGCAAGGATGGCCTTGCCGTCGGCATCGTCGCTGAGGTAGCATTTTATGCGGCTGACGCCCGCAAACTTTTGCTCCAGCTCGTCGTCTACATAGTCCCAGTACTGGTGATTATTTTCGAGGAAATCCTGAAAATCGGCCTCGTTTTCTATAACAAATCCGCCCGCGCCCATGTCCGCCATCTGCTGGCAGCGCTCGTCTATAAGCTCGGCCGGGGTGTCAACGCTTACTTCAATCCAACGCATATTATTTCTCCTTCAAAAATTGTCTGCCCATATTGTACACGCTGTGCCGCGCCTTGTCCATAGCCGAGGCGCACAAACGCGAAAAAACCAAACGGGAACTCCAAGCCTGCCTGCAAGGAGTTCCCGTTCGGTTGTGAAAGAAAAGAGAGTGAGAAAACGAATGAAAAACGTCTCATTCGAGACACGCAAGCTCTTCACTTGCTGACAAGAAAATAACACAGTCGCTCCGCAAAGTCAAGTGATATTTTTAACATTTTCGCGTCTCGGCGAAATTTTGTGTTATTTATATATCATAGGCTTTGTCAAGTGCTTTCAATTCGGTAAATGTGTCTATCTCAATCACGTCTTTTGCATCGCATTTGCGGGCATAAACGGTATAATCATCCAAAAAGTACTTCAGCGGCACGGTGTCCCAATAGCGCTCGTGTCCGCCGGGGGCATTGAACGCTTCCACCAGATGACCGGCGAGTCGCTGTCCGTCCTCGGCCGTCCAGTAAGATATGCCTACCATCTGCATGCAGTCCTCGCCGCCGACCATGACCTCCTGAATAACGCCGCGCTCGTCAACGCGGAAACACCAGTCGTCAGAACGCTCCATCGGTATGGCCAGATAGTTGGAGTGGTACTGATAGCGAGTGATAAGCTTCGGGTTATACAGCAGGAGATCAGCCTCAAGCACGTACGCGTTCTGCAGCAGATCGCGCGCGGCGACCATAGAGGAAATATTGTTCGCTTCGTTGTAGAGCGGATTTTCGATGAACCGTATGTTCGGATATTTGTACAGCAACTGGTCGAACTGCTCGCCGAGATATCCGCGCACGAGCCACACCTCTTCGATGCCCGCGGCGGCCACTGCGTCCAGCAGTGAATCGATGATGCGCACATTGTGTACGCGGACGAGCGGCTTCGGCGTGTTGAGCGTTATGGGGACAAGGCGCGAGCCGAACCCGGCAGCGATGAATATCGCGCGCTTGACGCGGTAAGGCTCAAGCGCGGCAAGTCCTGCGTCAGTGATCTTTCCGCCCGCGATATAGCCGCTTTCTGTGAGAAACGCGCTGTCCGCGCCGCCCTGCACGGCTGCGTCGGGGCATCCCTCTGCGAGACCGGACAGAATGTCGAACTGATTTTTAGTGAGCATATATACACCTCTTTAACTAATTTACAAAGAAAGTATGAATCTTTACAATTATCTAACCACGATAAACAAATAATG
>CAVCWF010000162.1:0-5289 GCA_963605945.1 Lachnospiraceae bacterium | reverse complement strand
AAATAATGTCAATACTGAACGAAGCATATTGAAAAAAAGCGGATTTATTTGTTTGCTATTGCGGCTTGCCGCCGGCTGCATAAATTGTTAGTATAATATAATAGAAAAGCATATGGACACATTCCCGCGGAGAGTATGGTGTATAAAGATGCGCGGGAGCCGGTATGAGGATGTAAATGAATCTGAACAATATTATTTCACTGTTGGGCGGAGTGGCGCTGTTCCTGTTCGGAATGACGCTGATGGGCGATGGGCTGAAAAAGGTCGCGGGCAGCAAGCTGGAGCTTGTGCTGTACCGCCTGTCGGGGACGCCGCTGCGCGGCGTACTGCTCGGTACGGGCGTGACGGCGGTCATACAGTCGTCCTCGGCGACGTCGGTGATGGTCGTCGGCTTTGTCAACTCCGGTATGATGAAGCTGCGGCAGGCTATCGCAGTGATCCTCGGCGCGCTTCTGGGTACGAGTGTCACGGGCTGGATAATCTGTCTTTCCACGCTGGAGGGCAGCGGCTGGGTCGCGCTGTTCTCGACATCCACCCTCAGCGCAGTTATCGCCGTGTGCGGCATAATCCTGCGCATGTTCAGCCGCAGCCAGCAGCGCCGCCACGTTGGCGACATCATGCTGGGCTTCTCGGTGCTGATGTTCGGGATGCAGTCGATGAGCACGGCGGTGTCCCCTCTGCGCGAGAGCGCGGCGTTCGTGCGGCTTATTACAAGCTTCTCGAATCCAATCCTCGGTATATTGGCGGGCGCACTTTTCACCTGCATTCTGCAGAGCGCGAGCGCCGCGGTCGGTATCCTTCAGGCGCTGTCCGTCACGGGTGCGGTCAGCTTTGCGGCCGCGTATCCGGTCATCCTCGGCATCGCAATCGGCGCGGCTGTGCCGGTTCTGCTGTCGGCGCTGGGCGCGAAAACAGACGGCAGGCGCACAGCCTTTGCCTACCTTGAAATAGAGCTTGTCGGCGTGATACTCTGCGGCGGACTGTTCTACGGCGCGAATGCGGCGATAGGTTTTACGTTTATGGACATGACGATGAACTCCGTCAGCATCGCGTTTGTGAATACGGCGTTCCGCTTTGTGACGGCCTTGGCGCTGCTTCCCGCAATCGGCCTGCTTGAAAAGCTGGCCTGCGCGCTGATAAAGGGCGGGGAGGAGCAGACTCATGCCGACGCATTCGACCGGCTTGACGAACGCTTCCTCGCGCATCCCGCGCTTGCCGTGGAGCAGAGCCGCCTGACCGTGGAGGACATGGGCAAGACCGCGCAGAGTAACCTGCTCACATCGGTTGCGCTTCTCAAGGACTACAACGACGAGGCATTTGCACACGTTGAGAGCGAGGAGGGGCTGGTTGACCAGTACGAGGATAGACTCGGAACCTACCTCATGCGCATAACCGAACGCGAGCTTACGCGCGAGGAAAATGAGAGCGTGTCAAAATACCTGCACACCCTCAGCGATTTTGAACGTATCGGCGACCACGCGATGAACATTGCGGAGGCCGCGCGCGAGATAAGTCAGAAGAAGCTGCGCTTCACCGGCGCGGCGGAGCATGAGCTGGACGTACTGAGCGCCGCCGTACAGGAGATACTGGACATTGCGTCGCGGGCATTTTTCGCAAACGACGTTGAGCTTGCGTACCGCGTGGAGCCGCTGGAGGAGCGGATCGACGTGCTGTGCGACGAGCTGAAGCTGCACCATGTCGAACGGCTCCAGAGCGGGGACTGTTCGCTCGAAAACGGCTTCGTGTTCAACGACCTGCTCGCAAATTTTGAGCGTGTGGCCGACCACAGCTCAAACCTCGCAATAGCGACGATAGAGCTGCGCTCAGACAGGTATGACACCCATGAGTATGTAATCAACCTCAAGGAGCTGCACTCCCACCGCTTTGACGAATATTACGAGGAATACGCCCGGAAGTACTGCGTCTGAAAAGTCCGTTTCGGCTTGCATTTTCCGGGGAATAATGATACTATAAAGTCACTTTCACATAGTAGCTATGGAGGCAATTATGTATAAGAATATTGAAAAGCAGAAGAAAATATATCTCAAGGATCTGGTCGAGTATCAGGAGGGGCAGGTCGTCAGCAAGACGCTGGTGCAGAACAGTCTAATCAGCATGACGATTTTCTCCTTTGACAAGGGCGAAGAGATATCCACCCATGCGGCGGGCGGCGACGCTATGGTGACGGTGCTTGAAGGCACCGGACGCTTCACCGTCGGCGGCGAGGTGTTCATCCTCAACGCGGGCGAGACGCTTATCATGCCGAAGGACATTCCTCATGCCGTTTATGGCGAGGAGCGCTTCAAGATGCAGCTGACAGTCTCGTTCTGATCTCATAAAAAACAATGTCCCGCTTCCCGGCACCGATGCCGGAAGGCGGGACATTGTGCTGTGTATGACCGTTACTGTGCGGCTTCAACCGGCGCAGCCTGCTTTTTCTCGAAGGTCAGCGCAAAGAGCACTGCCGCGAAGATCAGCGCGAAGAGCGCCGAATACAGCAGCCCGCGGCCAAGTCCCAGACTTATGGCCTCTACCAGTATCGCGCCGACGGCGCAGGCGGCGGCAATGAGCCACATCGGGTATTTTATCTTCAGCTTGCCAAAAACCTTCAGCAGTGCTGCCGCACCGGCAGCGGCGGAGGCGAGCATCAGCAGGTTCATCAGAACGCGGAGAACGAAGCGGACAATGTATCCGACGTGCATCGAGCGCGCCGCGCTGTTCGCCGCGGCCAGCAGCTCCTCGCCGTCTATCACGTTTTCAGAAATGCTGTCATACGCCAGCAGTGCCTGACGGGCGGATTTGTATTCATCCTGAAGCTTTTCGTACTCGCCGACGGAAGTCTGCATACCGCTTATTTTGTCGAATGCGGCGAGAAGCTCATCTTTCTCGTCCTTCAGCTTTTGCTCCGTCTCGCTCAAGCCCGCACGTATCCCGCCGAGCTGAGCCATAGCGGCGTCAAGCTGAGAATCGCCGGCCTCAAGCTGTGCCTTGACCGCGTCCAGCTGCTCGCGCCCGGCGTCAATCTGCGCCTTGGCTTCGAGCAGGGCAGGCTCGTTCTTCTTCAGCTCCGCCTCGCCGGCTTCCAACTGTGCTTTGACCTGCGGCAGCATCTTTTCGGATTCCGCCAGCTGCTTCTCGCCGTCGTCAAGCTGCTGCTTCAGCGCCTGAAGCTGTGCTTCGCCCTCGTTCAGCTGTGCTTCCGCGGCTTCCAGCTGTGCAGGCGCGTCGGCTATCATCTGCTTTGCGGCCTCAAGCTGTGCCGCGCCCTCGGCGTAGCGCGCCTCGGCGTCCGCAAGCTGGGCTTCCGCCTCGGAAAGCTGTGCACCCGCCGCATCAAGCTCGGCGCGCTTCGCGCTCCAATCACTGCGGATGTCCTCAAAACTGCGGCCGAACATCGCCTGAATGGTCTTGTCGGCAATTGCGTATATCAGCTCGCCGCCGACGCTGTCCTCGCGTACCTTATCAATAATAGCCTGAGCCTGACTGTATATCGCGTCGATGGCGTTATACGCGGCCAGAGACGCCTCGTATTTGCGCTTGGCCTCGCTCAGCTGAGTCTGTGCCTCGTCAAGCTGAGTGCGCGCGGCGGCCAGCTCCGCCTCATACTGCGGCAGCGCCGCCTCGGCGTCCGCAAGCTGCTGGCGGCGGCTCGCAAGCTCCGCACGACCCTGCTCAAGCTGCTGCATCCCGGCGTCGTACTGGGCGCGCCCCTCGGCTATGGCCGCTTTGCCCTGCTCGATCTGGGCGACGCCGTCGTTATATTCCTGCCAGCCGGCGTCTATCTGCGCTTTGGCGGCGAGATACTTATTATAGCCGACGTTGAATTCCGCTTCCATCGCGTCGAACTGCTCGCGCGCGGCGTTATACTGCTTCCAGCCGTCTTCAAGAGTGCTGGCGGCGGAGCCGATGCTTCCCGCGCCCATCTGAAGTCCGGCGTTAGTGGCGGTGTATTCGGTCAGCTCCTCGCGGTGACGGGAGGAGTCCTCGTCATACTGCCCCTTCTCGGCCTTCAGCTCTGCGGCGGTCTTGTCGTATTCGACTTTGCCGCCGTTGAGCTGTGCGTCAAGCGCTTCGGCCTCGGCTATCCTGTCGCGGAGAGTTTTGTAATCACTGCGATCCTGCGCAAAATCCTTTCCCGCGCTGACGAAGCCCGCGACGCCGCTGATAAGCGTCACAAGGCACATTACGGCGAGCACGGCGGATATAACTCTGCTTAACGCCTGATGTTTCAAGCTTCATTCCCCCAAAATATATTCAATAAAAGTAATTATACAATATATTTGTTAACATTCCAAGTCATTCAAAAAGATTTTTCTTCACATTTGAGGAAAAATGAGATATATTTTTCCTGCCCGCATCTGCCGACGGTGGGGGAGAACACATGAGGAACCGGAGTTTGCCATGAGATTATATTTCGCGCCCATGGAAGGAATAACCACGCATATATACCGCCGCGTCCACGCGCGCCTTTTCGGCGGCGCGGACAGATACTACGCCCCGTTTATCGCACCGGACGGCAGCGGAAATTTCCGCGCGTCCTCGGCGCGGGACGTTCTGCCGGAGAACAACACCGGCATCGCGCTGGTGCCGCAGCTGCTGTGCAACCGCGCGGAACCGTTTCTCGCCGTCGCGCGGCAGCTGGCCGATATGGGATACGGGGAGATCAATCTGAATCTCGGCTGCCCGTCCGGTACGGTCGTCTCGAAGCATAAGGGGAGCGGCGCGTTTGCCGACCTCGGCTCGCTGGATGACATGCTGGCGGACATCTTTTCCCGCGCGCCGGTTGCCGTGTCGGTCAAGACGCGGATGGGGCTGGAGTCTGTGGACGAGTTCGGCGCGATTCTGGAGATATACAATAAGTACCCGATCGCGGAGCTGACGATACACGCACGGGCGCGGTCGGGGATGTACAAGGCTCCGGTTGACCGCGAGGCGTTTCTGGCGGCGGCGCATAGCAGCCGCGCGCCGGTGTGCTATAACGGGAACATTTTTCGCCCTGAGGATGTGAACGCGCTGCCGGGAGCCGAACGGTTCATGCTTGGCAGGGGAGCGGTGATGAACCCCGCGCTGTTCCGCGAGATTCGCGGCGGTGCGGCGCTTAGCCGTGAGGAATTGCGGGAGTTCCACGACACGCTTCTCGACGCGTATCTGACCTACGGACTCGACGCGCGCGCGGCGACGTCGCGCATGAAGGAGCTGTGGTTTTACATGGACGGCATGTTCCTGCACAGCGAACGCGAGATGAAAGCTCTCAATAAGTCCAGAAGTCTGGATGATTACCGCGCCGCG
>CAVCWF010000161.1:0-12323 GCA_963605945.1 Lachnospiraceae bacterium | reverse complement strand
AACCCACTTCGTTGGGCTTTGATTTGAATTATAGAAGGGCGGCAGCCCGTCTGCGCCTCAAAAAACAAAAATCACTCGAAAATCCATCCCTGTCAGGTGCGCAGCAGTTTTGACGGAGCAGAAATGTGGCCAGACGATGAAAAGGCCGCAGAGAATACTGCCGTATTGTCAAGGACTTTGAAGAAGTATGGACGCATTTCTGCCCGTCAAAACCGTGTTTGCCCTTGTCAATTGATACTATTTAAAGTAGAATTAAGAGGAGATTTAATGACGAATATTTTTGATTACATCGCGTGGCGCGGCGACCTGCGCTTCGACTTCCGCCCCTTCAACGAGCTGGACGGGCTTGTCCTCTGCCGCATGTCATATCTCCCTTGCGACGGCATTCTCGGCGAAGAGCCGATGAGCCTGCAGGAGCTTGCGGACGCGCTCAGCGCGCATCCGGAAACCGAGGAGCGGCTCATCCGCCCCGACGATATACGGCTTCTCAAGGCGGCAGCCGAAAGCGAGCGCTTCCGCGGGATACATGTTTGTAATTATGTAAACCAAATCGAGTTTGAAACGCAGACCCAATTCTCTGCGCTGTGCTACATACTTGAGGACGGCAGGCGCTTTGTCGCCTTCCGCGGCACGGACACGACGCTGGTCGGCTGGAAAGAGGACTTCAACATGGCGTTCATCTGCCCGGTTCCGGCGCAGCTGTCGGCAGTGAAGTATCTTGAGCGCATCGCGGCCGGCACGGACGGCACGCTGATGCTGGGCGGGCACTCCAAGGGCGGCAATCTCGCGGTGTATGCCGGCGCGTTCTGCTCTGACGCGGTTCAGCAGAGGATCGAGCTTGTATATAATTTCGACGGCCCCGGCTTTGACCAGAAGATACTCGACCAGCCGGGCTATGAGGTGATATGCCCGCGCGTGCGCACCTTCGTCCCGCAGTCGTCCGTGGTCGGGATGCTGCTTGGGCATGAGGAGCAGTACACGGTCGTGCACAGTCAGGAGACCGGGCTGACCCAGCACAACATTTACACATGGGACGTCGAGCGCGAGAGCCTGAGCTATCTCGACACCGTGACGCAGGGCAGTCGTTTCATTGACCGGACGCTCAAGGACTGGCTTGCCGGGATGAGCGTGGAGCAGCGCGCGGTGCTGGTCGATACCGTGTATGAGGTCATGCAGCAGACCGGCGCGCGCACGGTTTCGGAGCTGAAGGCCAATTGGTTCGGCAGTACGCGGGCAATGATACGTGCGGCCGGGTCTTTGAACGAAGACGACCGCCGCAGCGTCATGCGGATGCTGCGCCTGCTCATGCAGAGCGCCATCGGCGAGCTGTCCGGTGCGGATAAGGAAACCGCAAAGGCGTGAAAAAGAAACACCGGAATGAAAATTCCGGTGTTTTTTATTATTATCTGTGTTTATCCCTCATACTTGATGTTCTCGTAGAGGAAGTCGTGCAGGATCTTGGAGTTAGTCTCAAAGTCGACCGCGAACAAGGAGCGCCCCTCCATGCCCAGCATTCCGCCATAGGAATCCGGAACCGGGATCGTCATCTGGTCAAACTCGACGCCGAGGAAGTTGGGCGCGTAGCTCATAAGCTTCACAAGCTCAAGCTTCGTCAGATTCGTTCTGATCATGGGCAGGATAGTGTCAATAAGATTGTTGAGCGTTGCGACGTCCGCGTTCTTCACGCCGTCGGCACAGGCCTGAATAACAGTGCGCTGGCGCTTGATTCTCGACCAGTCGCTGTCGATGGAACGGAGACGGCAGTAGCTCAATGCCGCAGTTCCGTCAAGATGGAAAACGCTGTCGCCAAGCGGAGTCACCGTGCCGTCGATGTTCGGATACTCCGCGCCGGTGAGCGGGACGTCAACGCCGCCGAGCACATCAACGATTGCCTTGAGCGCCGTGAAATTGACGCGCATGTAGCGCTCGACGTCCAAATTGAAGCAGGTCTGAACTTCCTTGACCATCAGCTCCGCCCCGCCGTAACGGAAGCAGTGCGTAAGCCAGTCGTACTGCCCCTCATACTCGCCTTCGAGAATGGGGACGCCCATGCCGCGCTCAAGACTGACCAGCTTCGCGGTGCTGTCCTTGAGGTTGAGGCTGAGAACCATTATTGCGTCGGCTCTGGCTGCGTCCGAGAAGTCGTATGTACGCTCGTCGGTACCGAGAAGGAGGATATTGAAAACTTCCTTTTCCTTTGTAATTTCACCCGACGGCAGTTCAGAGGGAGCGCGCTCCTCCAACCCGGAAATATCAACTAGATCCCCTTCGTCGGCATCATCGTCCGCCGAAGAGCTTACCGGCGTGAAGGTCGTATCGGGGGTGTCATATTTGACAAGATCAAGCTTGCTGTTTATAAAGAGAACCGCAGCGATTATTACCACAGCAAATATCGCTAGCACGTACAAAAGCAGCCTCGCCCAAAGGGGCATCTTGCGGCGCTTTTTAGAATGCATACTGTATATCTACCTCCTTGTAATATATAAAACTATTGTATCATATATTGGCAAATTATGCAATAACATGCCGCGGTATTGTCACTCCGCGGGGCTGAAGCTGTCCTTCCCCGCGCCGCAAAGCTCGCAGGCAAAGTCCGCGGGAAGGTCTTCAAATTTCACGCCGGTCTCTTCCTCGTCATAGACCCAGCCGCAGAGCTCGCAAATATATTTCATAGCTTACCTCACTTTCTGTGCTCACACATCCACGGCTTCAATTTACAGCATCAGAACCAAAAGGTCAAGAAAAAAGTCGCCAATGCACATCGCATTGGCGACTTTTTAAGAATTGCAGATTACTTGCCGAAGTAATTGATGATGTGACGCGGGCAGATATCTGCGCAGTGGCCGCACTGTACGCACTTCTCGGTATCGACAACGGCGAGGCTGTCGACGACCTTGATGGCGTCCGCCGGGCATTCGCGCTGGCACTTCATGCAGCCAATGCAGCCAAAGTCGCACATCTTCATGACCTTTGCGCCCTTATCATGGTTGCCGCAGGCAGGCATGATCTTCTGGCTCTCAGGGATGAGCTTGATGATGCTCTTGGGGCAGGCGTCGGCACATGCGCCGCAGCCCACGCAGCGGGCGCGGTTGACCTTAGCGACGCCGTCGACAATGTGTATCGCGTCGAACTGGCAGACGCGGGTGCAGTTGCCGAGGCCGATGCAGGCGAAGGTGCAGGTCTTGTTGCTCTTGCCGCCGAACAGCATTGCCGCGCGGCAATCGACGGGGCCGGAGTAGTTGAATCGCATCTCGGCGTGGCCGGTAGTGCCGGAGCAGGGCACGAAGGCGACCATTTTCTCAACGTCGCCGCCGGAGACGCCCATGATCTCGGCTATCTTTGCCGCGGCCTCTGCGCCGCCGGCAACGCACTTATTGGTGGGTGCTTCGCCTCTGGCGACAGCGGCGGCATAGCCGTCACAGCCGGGGTAGCCGCAGCCGCCGCAGTTTGCGCCGGCCAGACATGCACGGACTTCCTCCTGCTTGGGGTCGACCTCAACGTGGAATATCTTGGACGCATAGGCGAGCAGCGCGCCGAACACGGCGCCGAGCGCACCCAGCACCACAATGGCGAGAAGAATAGATTTCATATCTTTACGCCCTCCCTATCAGAATATCTTCATGCCGCTGAAGCCCATGAAAGCGAGAGCCACAAGAGCAGCGGACACGAGGCAGATGGGGAATCCCTCGAAGCATTCGGGGTACTCGGCAAACTCAACGCGCTCACGTACGCTTGCGAACAGGACGATTGCGAGCAGGAAGCCAAGGCCGCCGGTGATGCCGTAGACAACGGATTCGAGGAAGTTGTACTTATTCTGAACGTTCAGCAGAACGACGCCCAGAACGGCGCAGTTAGTGGTGATAAGGGGCAGGTAAATGCCCAGCGCGGAGTACAGCGAGGGGATGGACTTTTTGAGGAACATCTCAACGAACTGAACCAGCGCCGCGATTATCAGGATGAACGCCAGAGTCTGGAGGAACGCGAGGCCGAGCGGGACGAGTATGTACTGGTCGACGACCCAGCAGATTGCAGACGCAAGACCCATGACGAAAGTGACCGCAAGACCCATACCGACGGCGGTGTCAACCTTGTTGGAGCAGCCGAGGAACGGGCAGCAGCCGAGGAACTGCGAGAAGATGAAGTTATTGATGAGTATCGCGCCGAGGGAGATGGAAATTATTTTAGTAAACATTATTCATCCTCCTCCTTTTTCTCTGCTGCGGCAGCTTCTTCTGCAAGCTGCTTTTTCTTTGCGGACTTTTTGAGCGCATACTGCATGACAGCAATCAGCACGCCCAGCGTAAGGAAGCCGCCGAAGGGCAGAACCAGAATGGTTGCACCGTATTCGGGGTTGAAGATCTGGATGCCGGCACCGGTGCCGTCAAGGGTGAAGCGGAAGCCGTTGGCGATGTCGATAAGACCGCCGCCGAAGGTGCCGCTGCCGAGCAGCTCACGCACAACGCACATGATTATCAGCACGCAGGTGTAGCCGAGACCCTGAAAGATACCGTCGAAGAAGGACGGGCCGATGGGGCTTTTCTGGCAGAACGCTTCCGCGCGGCCGATAATGATGCAGTTAACGACTATCAGCGGGATAAACACGCCGAGCGCGTCGCTCAGCGCGGGGATAAACGCCTGAAGCAGCAGGTCGACTATCGTGACGAAGCCCGCGATGACGACGACGAATATCGCCAGACGTATCTCATCGGGGATTATCTTACGGATAGCGGAGATAACGACGTTGCAGCAGGTGAGGATGATGAGAACGGACAGACCCATGCCCACGCCGTTGAACAGCGAGGTGGTGATCGCCATGGTGGCGCACATGCCTATCTGCTGGACAAGAACGGGGTTATTGGTGATGAGGCCCTCTTTAAACTGTTTCTTAATGTTCATTCGGCTGCCTCCTTAACCAAGAGATTCTACTACGTTGATCGCGTTTGCGACCGCGTCGGCGACTGCCTTGGAGGTTATGGTCGCGCCGGTGAGCGCGTCTATATCGTCCACTGTGATGCTGTCGTCCTGACCGATGAAGGAGTCACGGAACTGCTCGCCACGCTCGGAGCTGC
The DNA here is from genome assembly GCA_963605945.1 of Lachnospiraceae bacterium. Taxonomy (GTDB): domain Bacteria; phylum Bacillota; class Clostridia; order Oscillospirales; family Oscillospiraceae; genus Limivicinus. The sequence goes on along the minus strand of CAVCWF010000161.1, from coordinate 7,254 downwards.
TGGCCGCGATCGCGCCGAGGCCGGAGGTCTCGGAGTGGGAGATGATGGAGATGCCGGTGCACTTGTAATCAGTGCTGACGCCGACGACCATGGTGATGGAGCCCTGCGCGCCGGAGAAAGTGGTCTGCACGACATAGCCGCTGCCGTTGCTGGCCTTCTCCACGGCGTCAATGGTGGGATCCTCAGCGTACTTTGCGCTGTCGACCGGCTCGTAGCCATCGGACTCAAGAACCGCGGCGTAAGCCTTTGCGGTCTTGATCGCCTTTTGCTCAGCGATGGGTCCCTTGGTCAGCTCGTTGATGCCGCCAAGGACGCCCGCGACGATGGCGCAGACGAGGAAGAGGATAAGGGTAAGCTTAACTATCTTGTTCATAATTACGCGCCCTCCTTTGCCGCTTTCTTAGCGGCCTTCTCTGCGGCGATGTCTTCCTTGGAGACGCCGAACTGATGACGGCGGAACGCCTTGTCAATCGCCCAAGTGCAGAGGTTCATAATAAGGATACCGTAGGACACGCCTTCGGGGTAGCTGCCGAAATAACGGATGAGCACGGTCAGCGCGCCGCAGCCGACGCCGTAGAGGAGCTGGCCGGGAAGCGTGACGGGGCTAGTGGCGTAGTCGGTCGCCATGAAGAAGGCGCCGAGGAACAGGCCGCCGCACAGGAGGTTGTACATCATCCACTCGAAGTTGCCGTAGCCCTCGTGGCCGAAGATAAGGGTAAGCAGCGCGACGGTGCCGATGAAGGACACGGGGATGCGCCAAGAGATTATCTTGCGGCAGATGAGGTAGATGCCGCCGACGAGAAGAGCGACCTTGCTCGCTTCGCCGAAGCAGCCGGGCATGATGCCGAGGAACATGTTCAGGTAGCTGTAGTAGCCGGGCATGGGTTTGCCGGCATATAGATAAGTCATCGGGGTAGCCATCGTGACGCCGTCAACGGTCTCGACGCCCATGCCGGCCATGGCGGAGGGTATCGTCCACTGGGTCATGATAACGGCGTAGGACGCGATGAGGAACGCGCGGCCTGCGAGAGCCGGGTTGAGGAAGTTCTTGCCGATGCCGCCGTAGAGCTGCTTGACGACTACGATCGCGAAGAAGTTGCCGATAAGCGGCAGCCACCAAGGCGCGCTTGCGGGCAGGGTCATCGCAAGGAGCATACCGGTCAGCAGTGCGGAGCAGTCGCCGATGGTGTCGGGCTTCTTGAGGAGCTTGCGGTATGCCCACTCATAGAACACCGCGGAGATCATCGACACTGCGACCATGAGAACGGGCTTCAGGCCGAATTCCCACGTTGCCATTGCCAGAGACGGCAGCAAAGCCAGCATCACGTTGAGCATGATGCGGCGGGTGTCCATTCCCGTCCTTACCTGCGGCTGATACGCCACGTCAAGGACGATTTTTTCTTTTTTCTCGCTCATTATTTCTGGGCCTCCTTTGCTGCTTTCGCCTCAGCCGCGGCCTTTTCCTTGGCAGCCTTTGCTTGGAACATGAGCTTTGCGGTCTTGAAGGCGTGGGTAAGGGGCATTCTGGCCGGACAGTTGAATGCGCAGCTGCCGCACTCGAAGCAGTCTGTGATGTGATACTTCTGCATCATCTCGAAGTCGCCCTTGTTGTAGTACATGTACATGAACACAGGCTCAAGGTTCATCGGACATACGGTGATGCACTTGCCGCAGCGGATGCAGGTGGGGTGCTCGACATGTCTGTCCTCTTCTTCGGTGAAGAACAGCACGCCCGCGGTGCCCTTGATGGTGGGGGCTTCAAAGCTCGTCGCGCAGATGCCCATCATCGGGCCGCCGAGGACGATCTTGCGCGGGGTCTTGACAAAGCCGCCGCACTGCTCGGCGAGGTACTCAAACGGAGTGCCGACGCGGGTGAGAGCGTTTACGGGAGCCTTTAGGGCGCTGCCGGCGACGGTAACGATACGCTCGATAACGGGCTTGCCCTCATAGCAGGCCTGATATATCGCGTACGCGGTACGGGTGCTGACAACGTTGCAGCCGACGCCGGAGGGAATTCCGCCGGGCTTGACCTCGCGGCCGGTGACTGCCTTGACCTGCATCTTCTCGCCGCCCTGAGGGTACTTGACCTCTTCGGGGACGATCTCTATCCCGTAATTTTCGGGATGGAGGGAATTGAGAAGGTCGATGGCGTCCTGCTTGTTCTTCTCGATGCCGTAGTAGCAGTGGTCAAGGCCGCTGGCAATACGGATGAGCTGGATGCCCTTGAGAAGCTGCTCAGGGAAGTTGAGCATGGTGAGATGGTCGCCGTTGAGGTACGGCTCGCACTCTGCGCCGTTGATGATAAGCTTGTCAACCTTGCCGAGGCCGCCGCGGATTTTGAACGCGGTCGGGAACATTGCGCCGCCCATGCCGACAACGCCGGCTTCGCGGATGCGGTCAAGGATAGCTTCGGGATCCTTGAGCTGTTCCTCGGTCAGGGGAGCCATATCCTCACAGGGAGTGTCGAGGCCGTCGTTCTCGATGACGACGGACATGATCATGTCTCCCAGCGGGTGGGGTCTGGCCTCGACGGCGACGACCTTACCGGAGACGGAGGCATGTACGGGTGCGGAGACGGGCGCGGGATTCTCGCCGATCTTCTGACCCATTTTTACATAGTCGCCCACACTGACAAGGGGCTTGCAGGGAGCGCCTATGTGCTGAGCCATAGGAATGACTACTTGCGGCGGCGGGGCGATCACGGTCACCGGAATTTCCGGCGCCTTCATGTAATTGGGATGAACGCCGCCTTTGAATGTATGGGACATAAGCTTCACCTCGTTATAATATCGCTTCTGAATAATATCACAAACAGTCACAAAATGTCTACCCAAAAAGGTGCAAAAATCGTCATATTTGAAAGATAAGTTATTAACAATCCTGTTATTTCCGTGTCAAGCCTCAAATTATTTACTAAAATGGGTTTTTGTATATTCACAAGAATTTTCTTGTGGGTTCTGACTGCGATTTCCAATTTTTTCTTCCGTCCGGGTATATGTAATTATATCTGCCGCAGAGTGGGAGTATGAGCGCCTGAGTGGGCGGTTACAAGTCTTTCTTTTGACTAATGGCAGCAGTCCGAGACCGGCGCCCCCTCCGTCAGCTTCGCTGACAGCTCCCCTAAAAGGGGCGCTGCTTCGCGGCAAATGTTCTGCACCGGCGCACGTAGATAAGCCCCGTCCTGCTTCAGAAAAAGCACCCCGCGGCAGGGCGCGCAAACGCTCTGCCGCGGGGTCAATATCGGATTTTTGTTTTACTGCTTCGCGGCGGCGATATCAGCGGCGATCGCATCCGCTATCGCGTCAAGCTCCGCGAGCTGATCCTCCGCAAGGGACGAGCGGATCGTGACGTTCTCGCCGATGAACTCGCACTTCTTGAGCGCGCCCAGAATCTCGCGCATCTGCTTCCCGCTCGTGGGCGCCCAGCTGCCGTTTTCGAGTATCGCAATTTTACGGTTCTGGAGATTGTGGTTAGCGATATCGTGCAGCAGGTTCTCCATCGTTACAAAGATGCCCGCGTTATAGGTCGTCGCGGCGAAAACGAGGTGGCTGCACCGGAACGCGTCGGAGAGAATGTAGCTTGCGGGGGTGACGGAGGTGTCGTACATGCGCACCTTCACGCCGCGCTCGACAAGCTTCGCGGCGAGGATGTTCGTGGCATTCTCGGTATGGCCGTACACGGACGCATAGGCCAGCATCACGCTGTTTTCTTCCGGGGTGTAGCTGCTCCACTTGAGGTACTTATCGAGGAACGCGCCGAAATCGCGCCGCCACACGAAGCCGTGCAGCGGGCAGACGTAATTCAGCGCCAGCCCCGCCGCCTTCTTCAGCACTGCCTGCACCTGTACGCCGTACTTGCCGACGATGTTAGTATAATACCGGCGCGCCTCATCGACGTTCTCGGCAAAGAAATCGGTCTCGTCAGCGAACAGGCGGCCGTTGAGCGCGCCGAAGGTTCCGAACGCATCCGCCGAGAAGAGTATGCCGTCGGTGGAATCATAGCTCATCATGACCTCAGGCCAGTGCACCATCGGAGCCATGACGAAGCTTATCTTATGCCGCCCCAGCTCCAGCACGTCGCCCTCCTTGACGATGTGCAGCCGGTCGGTGAAATCGACGCCGCGGAAGTAATTCTTCAGCATCGTCTCGATCTTGCTGTTGCAGACGAGCTTCAGTTCCGGATATCTGAGCAGCAGCGCCTCGATGGTGTACGCGTGGTCAGGCTCCATGTGGGAGATGACGAGATAGTCCGGCTTGCGCACGCCGAGCGCGTGGGCAACGTTCTCAAAATAGGTCTGATAGACGGCCTTGTCCACGGTGTCAAAAATAGCCGCCTTTTCATCGAGCATGACATAGGAATTATAGCTTACGCCGTCGGGCACGCCGTACACGCCCTCGAAGCAGGCGAGGCGGCGGTCATCCGCGCCGACCCAGATAAGATCGTCAGTTACCTTTCTAGTGCAGTACATATGCTATTCCTCCGTGTATTTTTATTTGATATATTATAATATACTATACTATACTCGATTTTTCCGCGCAAATCTGTGGCGTACGCAACAGTTGTGTGCTATAATATGCCGCAGAGCTTAAAATTACGGAGGCGGCACATGAACGACATACAGCTATTTGACGGCATAAGCGCCGAAAGCCGCGCGGCAATGATGAGCTGCTTCAAGCCTGAGCGGCGCAGCTTCCGCCGCGGCGAGACGATACGCGTCTACGCGCCGGAGCTTGAGCAGCTGTGCCTGCTGGCTTCAGGCCGTGCGCATCTATACTGCATGGACAGCGACGGCGAATACACGCTGCTTGAGCAGTACCGCACCGGCGATATCTTCGGCGAGATATTCTCCATGCCCTACGCCGACCTCGGCTACGCCGTCGAGGCCGACTGCGACTGCACTGTGCTGTTCATCCCGTTCGCGAGCATCTACGGCCGCTGCCCCAAGGCCTGCGAGCACCACACGAAGCTGACGCAGAATCTCTTCGAGCTGTCCGCCCGCAAGGCGCAGACCCTTGCGATGCGGATAAACATGATAAGCAAAAACTCCATGCGCCGCAAGCTCTGCGCGTATTTCGACTATCTCAGCGAGAGCGCCGGCAGCCGCAGCTTCGACCTTGAGATCTCGCTGACCCAGCTTGCGGGATACCTCTGCGCCGACCGCAGCAGCATGATGCGCGAGCTGCGCTGTATGGAGAACGACGGCATCATCCGCCGCGACGGGCGGCACATCGAGCTGCCGTGAGCGTTAAATGCTTATAAAATTTTAATTAAAATTCTGAAAGCATATTTACAAATTCCTCCCGAAGCGCTATAATCGCCTCGAAAACGGCATGGAGGAATCGCTATGCAGGAATTCATCAGATTCATAAAATTCGCTCTGTTCTCGGCGAGCGCCGGACTTATCGAGATGGGGTCCTTTGCGCTGCTCAACGAGTTCACGGCATGGAGCTACTGGCCGTGCTACCTCATCGCGCTGGTGCTGTCCGTCGTATGGAACTTCACTCTCAACCGCAAATTCACCTTCAAGTCCGCCGCAAACGTCCCGATCGCGATGGCGAAGGTACTCGCCTACTACGCGGTGTTCACGCCGCTGTCCACCCTGCTCGGCGAATACCTTGCAGGTTCGCTCGGCTGGAACGAATACCTCGTCACGGTGATAAACATGCTGCTGAATTTCGGGACGGAGTTTCTCTATCAGCGCACCTTTGTGTTCGGCAAAAGCCTTGACACCGGGAAATAAATATTGAACTGTCCCCCTCGGAGTGGTAATATATGATATATGTTATCTTTCGAGGGGGATTTTCCATGCCCAAAAGCATCACGCGCATAGTTCTCACCGGCGGCCCCGCCGCAGGCAAGACCACGCTTATCAGCCGCATCCTCAAGGAGTTCAAGCAGGAGGACGGCTGGCGCGTCATTACCATACCCGAAACCGCCACGGATCTGATATCCGGCTTCGGCATAAAGCCCTTCGGCAACTGCGTTAGTATGCTGGACTTTCAGTACTTCGTCATCGAGGATCAGCTGCACAAGGAGAAGCTTGCGCTCAAGGCCGCGCGCATGGTGCCGGAGGAGAAGGTGCTCGTCATATACGACCGCGCCCTGCTCGACGACAAGGCCTACATAACCGACGACGAGTTCACGGACATCCTCACAAGCTTCGGCAAGACCGAGGAGCAGGTGCTCTCCGGCTACGACGCGGTGCTGCATCTCGTGACCTGCGCCAAGGGCGCGGAGTTTGCGTATAACTACGGCAACGCCGCGCGGTACGAGAGCGTCGAGGTCGCGCGCGAGAAGGACGACAAGACTCTCCGCGCGTGGAGCCGGCATCCCGCGCTGCACGTTATCGACAACTCCGTGAATTTTGAGGACAAGATAAACCGCGGCATCGCCGCCATCTTCAGCATAATCGGCCAGCCCGCGCCCGCGCAGAGCAAGCGCAAGTACCTCATCGCCATGCCCGACACTGCGGAGCTTGTGCGGCGCTACAACGCGGCCTCTGTCGAAATGATGCAGACCTATCTGGCCGACACGAATCCGCAGGCCGAGCGCCGCGTACGCCAGCAGCGCAACGGCAGCGAGTATCTGTATTTCTACACCGAAAAGCGCGTCAACGCCGACGGCACGCGCTGGGTCACCGAGCGGCCGATATCCGAGAAGGACTACGTGTCCTACCTCATGGAGGGCGACAGCTCGCTGCACGCCGTGCGCAAGACGAAGTACCGCTTCGCGCTCGGCAGCCGCCGTTTCGAGATAGATGTCTACCCATTCTCCTCCGACCGCGCCATCATGTTCGCCTACGGCGACGACAAGGGCGGGGAGCTGCCCGACGGCATAGAGGTCATCCGCGAGGTCACGGGCGACATGGACTATAAAAACCGTGCGCTGGCAAGACTTCAGCGGCTGTGAGGTTTGTCATATGGACATCAGAAGCATAGCAAGGCTGAAGCAGGCGTGGGACAGCTTCAGCATGAATCATCCGAAGTTCCCGGAATTTCTGCGCGCGGTGAAATCGCGCGGCATCCACGCGGGTATGGAGGTCTCGATAACCGTCACATATCCCGACGGAGACGAGCTGCGCTCCGGCCTGAGAATAAAGCCATCGGACGTTGAGCTTTTCGACGAGGCGAGTAAAATTTTTTGAATATGCGATACGGGACGGCCAAGGCCGTCCCGTTTTTTATGCTGCCGTGTCTTTTTCCTAATGGCGCTTTCTGTCAACTGGCAACTGGAACAGAAAAGAAAGAGCAGGCT
>CAVCWF010000160.1:0-3751 GCA_963605945.1 Lachnospiraceae bacterium | reverse complement strand
ATGCTGCTCAGCTCGCTTCTGATGACCATCGGGTCACCCATTGCGGCGAGTCTGCCGCGCACGGACGCAAGCTGCGAGGCGAGGCGTTCGGTCTGGGCGCGCTTCTCGTTCAGTTCCCTGCCAAGCTGCGCGGCCTCGGAGCTGCCGCCGGAGAAATCCAGCTCGGATATTGTGATCTCCTCCAGCTTCGCCTGCCGCTCCTTGGCGGATTCATACGCGCTGCGGCTGCGGCGCTCGTCGTCCTCGGCCTCTTCTGCGGCCTCCCAAAGCTCGCGGTGACGCGCTGCGGCGGCTCGTATATCGTCCGGCGACGAGGCGTGATAGCTTTTCAATAGCTGCCTTCGCGCTTCGCCTGCCTGCGTTGCGGCCTGCTTCGCCTTTGTCCAGCGGAAGATGAACACCATTGCCGCGGCAAGCATGACTATCGCCAAGGCGATGAACGTCACGCTGCCGTGCGCCACATACAGCGCCGCGCCGACTGCCGCCAGCACGAAGAACAGCAGCGCCAGCAGGGGCGAAGCCTTCTTCTCCGCCGCCGATTTCAACTGCGCCATCCGGTCTATATCCGCGTCGATGCGTTCCTCCAGATCGTCCGGCTCCGTGAGTCCAAAGCTGCTGTTATGCAGCTGCTCGCGTCTGGCCGAAAGCTCCGTAAGTGCGGCGTCATGCTCGTCGCTGCGCTGCTTCAGCTCCGCGCGGCTGCGGTTAAGGCGCTCAAGCGACTCCTTGCGCTGACGGCGGCGGCTCTCGTTGACCTCCGTCTCAAGCGATGCACAGCGCTGGCGCGCCTGCGCAAGCTGCTCTTCAAGGCGTTCTTCCTCATCCACCGTGTCCTGCATCTGCTCAAGCTTCGCCCTGTCATCGTCCATGCGCAGTTCAAGCTCCGGCAGCGCGCCGCGGCGGTTATACTTTCTCTTGCGCTTCCACGCCTGAAGCCGTTCGTCGGCCTCGGAATACGAACTGTGCTCATCCCCGGCAGCAACTATGGCGTTTATGCGTTTTTCAAGCTCCTTGCTCCCCGTGACGGCTACCGCGCCCTGCGCGACAAACGCACTGCGGCAGAACACATCCTTCGACACTCCGGTGAGCATCTCGCCGCAGTTTGCGCCGGTGAGCTTTTCCACTGCGACATTGCTGCCGGTATAAACGGCCGAAAAGTCACGCATGGGCGCGCTCTTTGTCTTTGTGCGGCGCGTTATTGTGATGTCGCAGTTGTCCGCCGTAAGCTCCATGGAGCCTTCCATCGGAGCGCCTGACCACGGGGCGTAGCGCATCTTATCCGGCAGATAGCCGATCTTCGCGCGCTCCGCGCTGTCAACGCCGTAGAGCATGGATTTTATGAACGCGCACCATGTCGACTTCCCGCTCTCATTCGGAGCGCAGACTACGTTCAGTCCGTCATGGAACGCGATGCTCTCGTTTTCAAGCTTGCCGAAGGAAGCCGTCATCTTATTTATCTTCATGGCGAACAACCTCCTCCATGTTGTCAAGCGCCGCAAGCCCCCAGCGCGCGGCCTGCTCTATCAGCTCCCGCTCTTCAGCCTGCGCGGAATCGTACTTCTCGCGGAGCCGGCGCAGGAATATGCCGCGCAGGCTGTCCTCCTCCGCGCGCTCCCACACATCCTGCCGCAGCCGGGTCTCGTCCCGAAGCTGAAGGGAGAAGAAGCAGTCGTCCAGATTGCGCCGCAGACGGCTCAGGTCGGGCGGCGTATCCACTTCGCCCGTCAGCACTATTCTGTACACGTCCCGCGCCGTGTTCTCCGGCAGCACCGTATGCACGGCGAGCAGCGGGTCGCAGCCCGTCACCTCAACGGGCAGTATCTCGTATCTGCGCGAGGCGATGCACACCGGCGTGAGCCTGCATCCGGAATCCGACAGCTCGACGATGCTCACGGTCTTTTCGCCCGTCTCGTCAAAGCCGCGCCCCTCCGGGCAGCCCGGCCACGAATACCATGTGCCGCCCGACCTGCGCAGCCCGCTCGCCTTATGTATATGGCCTAGCGCGGCATAGTCGAGGCCGCTTGCGGACAGCGCCTGTTCGTTGACCGGGTCAAAGCCGACTTCGCCGTGCGCACAGAGGATGTTCCACGTTCCCTCCGCGCGCTCCGTGCGGAGATTCGTAATGTTGGGGCCGTCTGTGCTGCCGGTGAACGCCGCGCCGTAGACGCGTACGCCCAGCTCCGGAAGCTCCGCGCACTTGACGTCTCTTTCGGTGAAAATCCTTACGTTCTGCGGGAAATCCAGCTTCGCATACGGCGAGCGCGCGTCGTACGGGTCGTGATTTCCCGGCGCAATGAACACCGGCACGCTCATATCCCGCAGGCAGCGCACAAGCTCCGCCCCTGTCTCGAAATACGTCCCGCCGCCGTCGAAGATATCACCGGCGAGCAGGACGACATCCACACGCTCGCTGCGCGCCAGCTCCGCCAGCCGCGACAGCAGCTCACGCTGCTCAGCCCGGCGTATTGCGGCCTTGCCCGCCGGCAGCGCCTCGAACGCAGAGTCGAGATGCAGGTCAGCGGTATGAAGTATCTTTATGTTTTTCATGTCAGTCTAACACTTTCCGCCCGCAGGCAACGCCCGTTCTCCGGGTCAATTTCAAAAATGCAGCCCTCCAGCTTCACAGGTCCTTTCGCGGATTCGTAGCGCCGCGGCGGATCGCCCATGAACTTGCCTATGCTCTGCTCCGGGTCTATGCCCAGCACCGAGTTGACGGCGCCGGTCATGCCGAGGTCGGTTATATAGCCCGTCCCCTTTGGCAGCACACAGGCATCCGAGGTCTGGACATGGGTGTGCGTTCCCCATACGGCGCTCGCCCTGCCGTCAAGCATAAATCCCATCGCGCGCTTCTCGCTCGTGCCCTCGGCATGGAAGTCTACAAGGATTATCTTCTCCTTTATCTCCTCCATGTAGCCGTCGGCGATGACGAAGGGATTGTCGGTATTGCTGTCCAGCGTGAAGCGGCCTATCAGGTTCAGCACGCACACGTCGCCGAACGCCGTTTTGAACACGCCGATGCCGCGGCCGGGGCACTGCGGCGCAAAGTTTGCCGGGCGGAGTATGCGGCTCCGCTCGTCCAGATACGGTCTCAGCTCCGTGCGCGTCCACGTGTGATTGCCGAGTGTGATAACGTCCGCGCCCGCGCGGAATATCGCGTCTGCCTGACGCGGCGTCACTCCGACGACGTTCGCGTTCTCGCCGTTCACGACGACAAAATCTATGCCGTTTTCCTTGCGGTAATTCCGCAGGTTCTTCTCAAGATAACCAAGGCCGGGTTCGCCGCAGACGTCGCCCACGGCAAGTATTTTTACGCTCATGGCGTTTGCCTCCGAAAATTTTGTTTTTCATTTCTTATATTGTACCACAATTTGCATGTGTGTAGCAATCTAAAATATGCGCATAATACCATTGGTTAAAGTTAACCGAATTTTGGGAGGTATGAGTATGAATAAAAAGAATTTTCTCATCGGTATGGGCATCGGTCTTGTCGTCGGAGACGCAGTCGGCATGATAACCCGCCCGAAAAAGTGCGCCTCCAAGAACACTCTTGGTAAGGCTCTGCGCACCATGAGCGACGTCGCCGACACGATCTCCGGCTACATGGGCTGGTAAAAAGTCAGAAAAAAATATTTTTTCAAAAAACCTCTTGCATTTTCGCCGAAGCTGTGCTAATATAATCAAGCTGTCGAGAGACATGCGCCGTTAGCTCAGCTGGATAGAGCGTCTGGCTACGGACCAGAAGGCCGGGGGT
>CAVCWF010000159.1:0-10727 GCA_963605945.1 Lachnospiraceae bacterium | reverse complement strand
GAGCCCCTAAGCTTACAAGATTGTAAGCTTAGGGGCTTTTTATCAGTCAGAATGTGCGTTGTCGTATATCGCCTTTATCTCCGGCGGGAGCTTATCCGGTATCATCTCATGCAGTGCGTCCTCGCCGCCGTCGGCCATCGCCCGCTCATAGTACCAGCACTTGAAGCGCAGCATATCCAGCGTTTTCTCAAGCCGGTTCATCTCGGCCTTTACCGTCTCCAGCTGGTGCTCAAACAGCGCATGGCGCTGAGGGTATGTGCCGCTCCCCTCCGCGCACCACTGCATGAACTGCTTTATCTCCTTTATCTCCAGCCCCGATCTTTTCAGGCACTCGATGACGCGCAGCGCCTCCAGCTCGCGCTCGCTGAAGCGGCGGATGCCGGAGCTGCGCTCCATCTGCGGGAACAGCCCCTCTTTATCATAATATCTCAGCGTGGATATCGGCAGCGAGAACATCTCCGATACCTGACCTATGGTATACATATTTGTTTCCTCTATTAACAAAAATTTTTCCTTTTGTATCTTGACCTAAAGTCAGCTTTAGGGTATATAATAATTATAGCACGGGGACAGAGCCGCTGTCAATCCGTGCGCATAATCACCGATACATACGGAGGTAACTCATATGTCCAAAAAGGTTCTCGTTATAAGCTCCAGCCTGCGCCCGAACAGCAATTCCGAAGCGCTGGCGGACGCCTTTGCCGAGGGCGCCGCATCCGCAGGAAACGAGGTAGAGAAAATTTCCCTGCGCGGGAAGAACATCGGCTTCTGCCGCGGATGTCTCGCATGTCAGAAGCTCGGCCGCTGCGTGATAAACGACGATGCGCCGGAGATTGCCGAGAAGATGCTGCACGCAGATGTGCTTGTTTTCGCAACGCCGATATACTACTACGAAATGAGCGGCCAGCTCAAGACCCTGCTTGACCGCGCGAACTCCCTCTTTGCAAGCGATTACGCGTTCAGGGACGCTTACTTCCTCTCCACCGCTATGGACGACGAGCCGGGCACCGACGAGCGCGCCGTACACGGCTTTGAGGGCTGGGTCGTATGCTATGAAAACTGCCGTCTCGCGGGTACGGTGTTCGCCGGCGGCGTGGACGGCGCGGGCGAGATCGCAGGTCATCCCGCGCTCGAAAAGGCGCGCGCAATGGGCGCCGCGATAAAATAACAGAATAATTTTTTCAGGAGGAATTCATCATGGTAAAACAGACCGTGGGCAGAGACGCCCTGAATGATTTTGCGCCGAAATTCGCCGAGCTGAACGACGATGTGCTCTTCGGCGAGGTGTGGTCGCGCGAGGACAAGCTGTCGCTCAAGCTGCGCTCCATCGTGACCATAACCGCTCTCATCAGCAAGGGGATAACCGATTCTTCGCTCAAATATCATCTCTCCACCGCGCGCACGAACGGCGTTACCCGCTCCGAGATGGCCGAGATTCTCACGCACATCGCGTTCTATGCCGGCTGGCCGAACGCGTGGGCGGCGTTCCGCATGGCGAAGGAGGTCTACGCCGACGACAGCGCTGTCGAATCGCACGGTGGCTTCTTCGGTCTCGGCGAGCCGAACGACGCGTACGCGCAGTATTTCACCGGCCGCAGCTTTCTCAAGCCGCTGACCGTCCCCGGAGAGACGGTGTTCCTCGCAAACGTCACCTTCGAGCCGGGCTGCCGCAACAACTGGCACATCCACCACGCGAAGAGCGGCGGCGGACAGCTGCTCATCTGCGTCGACGGCGAAGGCTGGTATCAGGAGGAGGGCAAGCCCGCGCAGAGCCTGACCCCCGGCGACGTCGTCACCATCCCCGCAAACGTCAAGCACTGGCACGGCGCGAAGGCCGACAGCTGGTTCAGCCATATTGCCGTTGAGGTTCCCGGCGAGGAGTGCAGCAGCGAGTGGTGCGAACCCGTCAGCGACGCGGAGTATAACGCGCTGTAAGATATCAGCCACGCTGAAAAAGCGTCTCGGCTCCCTCTGACGAGGGAGCTGGCAGCGAAGCTGTCTGAGGGAGAGATTTTTCCGCTTCGGCGTTTTGTTTTCTCTCTCTCCGTCAAAACCTACGGTTTTGACACCTCCCTCGTCAGAGGGAGGCAAGGTGCGGGAAGATTACTCGAATCCATCGTGTTTTCTCGGCAGTGGGAAACATACTCCAAAACACTTCATCCAAACAGCACCAAAATAGCGGGGACTCTCAACCGAGTCCCCGCTATTTTACGTTTTTCTTATTTACTTCTTCGCAAGCTTTTCGGACAGCTTGTCGACTATCTTTCTGAGGTTGAAGCCGACAGCGCCGCCTATCGCCGCGCCGATAACAAAGAACAGCTTATGATAGCGGCGGCGAACCTTCTTGATGATGACCACGGGCGTATTCTTCTTTTTCTTGAAAAGCTTCATTTCACTTTCTCCTTTTATGTTTATTTTCAGAAATCCATGACCATACGCGCACTTTCCTCTTCCGACAGCTCCGTCACCCTCGTGTCGAGCACGCGGTACACCCTGCTGCACATGCTCAGTACGCTGGGGCGGTGCGTCGTGACGATGCAGGTCTTATCCGGGCAGTGCTCCAATATACTGCGCAGTACCTGCCGCTCGGTCGCAACGTCCAGCGCGCTTGTTGCCTCGTCCATAAGGAGTATCGGCGCGTCGCGCAGGATCGCGCGCGCAATTGCGATGCGCTGCGCCTGACCTTCCGACAGGCCGCGACCGCGCTCGCCCACGGGGCTGTTTATCCCCTGCGGCATCTTCTCCACGAAGTCCCACGCTGAGGCCGCCTTCAGCGCCGCGACGAGCTGTTCGTCGCTCGCGTCCTGCCGCACGATGCGCAGGTTATCCGCGATAGTGCCGGAGAAAACGGTGTTCCCCTGCGGGACATATGAAAACAGGCACCTTGTATCTGCCGAGAGCGGCACCTCGCCGTCCTTGCCGACGAGCCGCGCCGTGCCCCCGTCGGGATGCACGAGGCCGAGGAGCATACGGATAAGCGTGGTCTTCCCCTCTCCGGAGGGGCCGACCAGCGCGACGATCTCGCCGGGCGCGGCCTCGAAGCCGGAGCCGCTTATTATCTTCGTCCCCGCGGTATACGAGAAATCTATATTCTCAAGCTTCAGCGCGTATGCGCCGCCGTGGGGCTGTTCCCCGCCGCGCGGCTCCTTGCTCAGCTCCGCAAGCTCCCGGATGCGCCTTGCGGCGACGGAGCTTGTCATAGCCGAGGGCAGCATACCCACAAGCCCGGAAAACGCGCTGCTCAGGCTCGCCCGCTGCTGGAGAAACAGCGTCATCGTACCGAAGTTTATATATCCGCCCCACAGCCGCCACAGGCAGTAGGCAAAGGCGATGAACTCCACAAGCTTTCCGAGCGCCGAAAGCCATGCTTTCGTGCGGATGCTGAACGAGTTATACCCAAGCGCGACGTCCTTACATTTCCCCTGCCAGCCGCGCAGACGGCTCTTCGTGTCGTCCTCCGCGTCAAAGCCCTTTATCGTGTCGATATTATAAAACACCTCGACCTGAAAGGCCGACAGCTCGCTCATCGTCTCGCGCGTCTTATTGCTGTATCCGCGCATTCTGCGCATGAGCGGGCGCGATGAAAACAGCAGCACCGGCGCACTCGCAAACGCGATGAGCGCCATGACCGGGTCATAGTACATTATAACGCAGAATGTTGCGATGAAGCTGAAAAGATATATCACAAGGTTCGGTATCCAGCATATCGCGTTTGACGCGACGGTGCTGACGTCGGAGGTGAAGCGGTTGAGTATATCGCCGCTCTTGAACCGGCTCAGTTCCATCCATTCGGAGTCGAGCAGGCAGCCGAAAACATCTGCCTGAATGTCGTTATTGATATCGACGCCGAGCTTTGCCGACACCCATGACGACAGGCTCGAAAACCCTATGCTCAGCGCCGCGCCCGCAACCATTATCACCGCGACTATCCAGAGTCTGCTGGAATCGAAGCCCGTGATGATGTCGATGACATATTTGCCGGCGACGCTTGAGGCAAGCCCCGTCGCGCTGCACAGCAGGCCGAGCAGGGTGTAGAGCGCTATACGCCCCTTATATGGCTTTGCATAGCGCATGATCCATTTCCAGTCGGCGTACATGTCGCGGAAGCTGCCGTCCCGGATGCCCTTCAGCAGCATCCCCAGAGACTCCGAGTGAAGCGGAGCACTATTCTTTTTTTCGCTGCCCTGATCCATCCGATTCTCCACGAAAACTCTTGATAATGCGCATCGCTGCGCTGCCGCCGCGAAGCAGCAGCGGTCTTATGCCGAAGCTGTCCACCCAGAAGCCGCTGAAAAAGTCCCAGCATCTGTCGCCGGGGGCGATCAGCTTCCCGTCCCGCTCGGCCTCGATGACGCGCGCGAACACCGCTTTCCGCGGCACGCCGCACTCCATGACGCACTGCGCGTCTCCGGAGATGTCAAGGCTGCCGTCGGGGTTCACGCGGCACACGCGGTGCATGATATACTGGCCGTTCGGGCGCGTATAGAACACGATGTCGCCCTTTTTTATCTCCGAATCCGGAGCCGCGAAGAACACGGTGTCCCGCCCGTGCTTCAGAAACGGGCTCATGCTGTTTCCTGCCACTCGGACCGAGACGCGGTGCCCCTGCCCGATAAGCTCCCTCAGCATACCCATATACTCCGCCGTGTCAACCTTTTTGCTCATGCTCAGTCTCCGGCCTTGTCCCTGCCGTAGCCGTACTTCTTATAGCCTGTCTTGCCGTAGCCGTATTTACCGTAGCCATACTGGCCGTAGCCGTATCGCTTGGAATGGCTCACCGCCGGAGTGTCGTTCAGAACGCATCCGGTAAGCTTCGCTTTCTGGTCGGCAAGCTCCTGCATCGAGTCCACTATCTGATTGCGCGAGGCGTAATCATGCCGCACGACGTACACTATCGCGTCCGCGCAGCGGCATATGAACTTCGCGTCGGAAATTATCCCGCAGGGCGGCGTGTCGAGAACGATGTAGTCATAGTCCGGACGCAGCCGCTCTATCAGCTGCTCAAGCTTATGCGCGTTCATCGGCGGGCGGCGCTTTGCCGCCGTGCTGCAAATCACCTCAAGGCTGCTTCCCGGCACGGGAGAGAGCATCGAAGCGATCTTTATACTGCTGTCCGTCATATATTCGGGCAGACCGGGTCTCGTGTCGTTCACGCCGACGGCTGCCTTCGTATCCTGCTTTCTGAGGTCGGTATCGATGAGCACCGTCTGCAGGCCGGAGCTTGCCAGCGACAGGGCGAGGTTTGCGGAAATGGTGGTCTTGCCCTCGCCGGGGAGAGTGCTCGTGACTAGGATGACCTGCGCGCCCGGCTCCGTCATCGTGCGCAGAAGCTTTATGCGCAGGCCGCGCATGGCCTCGACAAAGTCGGGGTCGACGCCCGCGTGGGTCAGCGAGATTATCCCCTTCCCGCTCCGCCGCTTCTTCGCCGAGGTACGCGCGACGCTCGCCAGTATCGGCACATTCGCCGAAGCCTTGAGGTCTGCCGCGCTGAATATCGTCTTGCGCATCATGGCGAGAACGAGCGCCGCAAGGCAGCTCAGGCCGAAGCCGAGCATACCACCCTTGACCGCCGAGCCTTTCCACGAAAAGCTGTTGTACGGCGCGGTGGGAACCGTCGGCTCGCTCTTCATAATGACCTGCGAATAGTCCACCATATACAGCGCCACGCGCGGATAGCTTGCTATGACGGCCTCCAGAATGTCATACGCATCCTGCGGGTCAGAGCTGGTGACGGTGAGTATGAATAGGTTCGTGTCCGCGACGGCCTCCGCCCTTATACTGCCGTTTATATAGCTCACGCCCAACTCGTTTCTCACGAGCTCGTTCATAACGTCGGTTCCCAGCATATACGGGAAGGCCGCGGCGAGCTGCTTTGCCGCCTCGTTATCGTAATAGTAGCTGTAAGAGAGGATATCGTCCGACGAATAGCCGGAGCTGACGGTGAACATGGCGCGCGACTGGTACATCGGCGTATAGTTCATCTTCGCGCGCAGCGCGAACAGCGCCGCGAAAGCCGCCGTCACTATTATCGCCGGGATCCACAGCTTTTTAAGCTCTCTGAAAAAGCGCGAGAGCAGCTCAGATATATCTATATAGTTTTGATTCTTATCTGCTTCCACGTTTTTAACCCTTCATCCTGCCGTCCGTAGAGCCGGTCTCTTTTTTATAGTTGCCGTAGTATCCGTACTTCTTTCCATAGCCGTAGCCGCGGCCATATCCGTAACCGTAGCCATAGCCGCCGTCGCTGCCGCGCATATCGTTGAGTATGCAGCCGAGGAAATGCGCGCTGCTGTTGTTGAGCGCGTCGACGCAGTCGTTTATATCCGCCGCGGGGATGGTGTCCTGCCGGACGACGAGCATCGACTGGTCGGCCATGTCGCACAGCAGCTCCGCGTCCGGGAACATGCCCATAGGCGGCGTGTCTATCACGACGAAATCAAGCCTGCGCAGGCGCTCGATACTGCGGCGCATCGTCTCCGACGAGAGAAGCTCCGTGCAGCGCTCGTCGCTGTACTGCGAGAAGAGCATCATAACGTTCGTCTCCGCGTCGTACTTGGCGCAGGTGTTCAGCGCCTCGACGGAGAATGGCTTGGCGAGCATCTTGTTGAACGGCAGCGGACTGCTCCAGCGCCCGCCGAACAGCTCCGTCTGGCTGGGGTTGCGGAGGTCGGCATCAATAAGCGCGACCTTGTAGCCGCGCGACGCGAGGCTTATTGCGATGTTCGCCGCGACCGTGGACTTGCCCTCGTTCGCGCCGACGCTCGTGACGAGCACGATGCCGCCGCCCTTTTCGCGCTTCTCATGCTCGATCCTTGAGCAGAGGGAATTTATCTGTTCGGTGTACGCAAGGCTGACCGCGGGGGAATTTATGAGTATCGTCGCTCCCCTGCGCTTTTTCTTTCCCGCGCCCTTTTCATGCCCAAGCATTGCGATGACCGGTGCGTCAAGCAGGTTCTTCGCGCCGCTTCGGGTCTGTATCGTCTCGCTCATAACGGATATTGCGACTATCGCCGCCGCCATCAGCACCGCGCCGACCAGCGCCGCTTTCATCGCGGTACGCCGGACGTTCATGGAGTTGACAGGCGCGGATGAGACCCGCGGCTCCTGTATCACCTGCGCGACGATGTTGCTGGATATATAATCGGAGATCGTATCAAAATTATCCCTCAGCGCAACCAGCGCCAGAAATGCCTCACGCTGTGAGCCGGATTCCGAGGTCACGACAACGAAGTTGCTGTTCTCTACAAGCGTTGCCTTTATGCCGCCGGAATAGCCGCTCAGTTCATCGGACGAAGCGCGGATGGTGTCATTGACGATCCTGTTGTCCAGCACCTCGGTGAGTATGGAGGCCATCTCCTTTGCCGCCGGGATATTGCGGGTGCTGTACCCGCTCATGCGCGAGGTGACGGCGTAGGTCATGCTGGCTCTGTACACGGGCTTGCGAACAAAGTCCGCATAGAGCGAGACAAGCATCGCAAATATCGCCGCGGCGGCGGCTATCATCCACAGATTCTTTTTCAGTGTGCGCAGCAGGCAGCCGATTGAGACGTTTTCCGCGCGTATTTCGTTCTTGTCCATTCGCCGCCTCCTTACTCCACGACCACCGTCATCAGCGCGGAGCTTGAGCGCCCCCCGACAGTTACGGTGTAGGTCACGAGATAACAGCCCGCACTCTGCGTGTCCACGTTGCTGTCTATCCTCACGTCGGAGACGGAGCCTGCGGACACGGATTCTATATAATTTCTCGGCTCAAAGTCATCGCCGAGACCTGCATAGACGAGATAGCGCCGGAGCCTGACCGCGGAATCCCCGTCCGCCTCCGCGCGGATAGTCACGGGCAGCGTGACCTGCGCGGTGTCACCCAGCGAGTTGATGACCTGAAGCGTCAGGTTATAGACGCCCTCGGTGCTGCTGATAATGTCGGACGAGAGGACGCGTATAGAGCTTGTGATGTCCCCGTCCACGGCGTCCTGCGCCTGAAGGCGGCCGGTGATCGAGACCGTCTCGCCGAGGCTGTACACCAGAGGCGCGGTGAGCATAAAGCGCGGGCGGTGATAGTCGGAATAGACCACGTACCGCGTCGCCGACGCCATGTTCCCCGCCTTGTCGAACACCATGTACGATACCTTCGCGGTGTTGTTGCTGATAAGCTTCGACACGCCGGAGACTATTATCTGCCCTGTCAGATCCCCGTCCTTCGCGTCAGACGCGGTCACGCCGCGAAGCAGCGCGTCGCGCCCGTCCTCAACGCTGACGGTGATGCTGTCAGAATCGAGAGTTATCATGGGCGGCACGGTATCTGCCACGACGCGCGAATAGACCTGCCCTGCGGCGAAGGTCGCCGTCACAAGCACGAGGCATATTATAAGGATTGTCTTTAATGTTTTCATTTCCGTTCCTGTATTCCGCGCGGCAGAGCATACCACGTCCATTATCACTATAATAGAGAAGTTTATCATATGCTTCCTATATTTTCAAGGCTTCGCGCAAAATATCTGTGTTTTTTCGCGCATTTTCTTGCGCCGCGGACAGTCAAAAAAATAACTTAAATTTTTTTCTATTTTCTCCTGTACAAGTTCCAGATATTGTGGTATAGTCTTTGTAATCGTTTTGTTACGCGATAATAGGCGTTTTCGTAATTCTTTGGGGGAAGAAATGAGAAAGCTCATTGATGAGAATATAAATACGCAGAAGCTGCTGAGGATAGCATGTCTGCTGCTGGCGGACATTGTGATAATAAATCTCTCGGCGGTTGCGGCGCTGCTTCTGCGCTTCGAGCTGTCGCCGGCGCAGGCGTCGGAAGCCGGATTTATGGGCAGCGTCATGTCCTACATGTGGCTCAACACGCTCGTCACCGTGATAATCTTCTGGATATTCGGGCTTTACAACAGTCTGTGGGAGTTTGCGGGAGTGCATGAGCTTGTGCGCATCGCGCTCGCCTCGGCGTGTTCCGGCGCGGCGGTGTGGTTCGGCATGCTGCTTTCGGGGCTGCCCGTGCCGCGCAGTTATCCGTTTATTTACATTCTGGTGCTGTTCGTCGCGGCCTCGTTCCCGCGCTTTATCTACCGTCTGCTTCGCAATCAGCGCGCCGCTTCAAAGCAGGGTACGCGCAGGCGCACCATGCTCATCGGCGGCGGCACCGCGGGAGCAATGGTCATCCGCGAATTTCAGAACAGCTCGCATTCGGAAAATCAGGTCATGTGCGTCATTGACGACAATCCCGCCAAGAAAGGCGCGCTGCTGATGGGTGTGCCAATTGTGGGCGACCGCGAGAAGATCGAATCTGCCGTGCAGAAGTACGGCATTGAGGAAATCGTGCTCGCCATCCCGTCGGCACAGCTCAAGGACCGCACGGAGCTTATCTCCATCTGTCAGCGCACCGGCTGCCGCCTGAAAACGCTCCCAGCGCTCTATCAGCTTGCAAACGGCGAGGTCAGCGTCAAGAAAGTGCGTGATGTGGACATCGTCGACCTGCTTGGCCGCGCGACTGTGGACGTCGATATGAGCGGCATTGCCGACTACATAAAGGGCAAGACCGTGCTTGTCACCGGGGGCGGCGGCAGCATCGGCAGCGAGCTGTGCCGCCAGATTGCAAAGCACGGCGTCGGCAGGCTTATCATCTTCGATATATACGAGAATAACGCCTACGACATTCAGCAGGAGCTGAAGCGCCGCTATCCGGTGCTCGACCTCGTTGTACTCATCGGCTCCGTGCGCGACCGCAAGCGCGTTTTCAACGTCATGGACACCTACCGGCCTGAGCTTGTGTTCCACGCCGCGGCGCATAAGCATGTGCCGCTGATGGAGGACTCCCCCGCCGAGGCGATAAAGAATAACGTGTTCGGCACTCTGAACGTCGCGGAAGCGGCGGCGGAGTTCGGCGCGAAGCGCTTCCTTCTCATCTCCACCGACAAGGCCGTGAACCCGACGAACGTGATGGGCGCGTCCAAGCGCATGTGCGAGATGGTCATCCAGATGATGAACGGGCGCTCCGAGACGGAGTATGTCGCGGTACGCTTCGGCAACGTCCTCGGCAGCAACGGCAGCGTGATACCGCTGTTCCGCCGGCAGATCCTCGCGGGCGGCCCCGTCACCGTCACCGACCGGAACGTTATCCGCTATTTTATGACGATACCTGAAGCTGTCTCGCTGGTGCTTCAGGCCGGGGCATACGCTACCGGCGGCGAGATATTCGTGCTCGACATGGGCGATCCCGTGCGCATAGACGACCTCGCGCGGAACATGATCCGTCTCTCCGGCTTCGAGCCTGACGTCGATATCAAGGTCGAATACACCGGCCTGCGCCCCGGCGAGAAGCTGTTCGAGGAAATTCTGATGGACGCCGAGGGCATGGAAAAGACGGAGAACAATCTCATCTACATAGGGCACGAGCTGGACGTTGACCGCGAGAAGTTCATGGCTCAGCTTGCCGAGCTGTCCGAGGTGGACGAGCGCGACGGTCAAGCGATACGCGACTGCATAGAGCGCATCGTCCCGACCTATTACCGTCACGGCCAGCCGCCGAAGAAGGCGAAAGCTCCGGAACTGGCAGAGGTTTGAACGGTTAAAAAGAGATAGTGTAACCCCCGGCTGCAAGACCTGACGGTCTCGCAGCCGGGGGTGTTGTTCACGACGGGGAATAATGCGGTATTTTCAGACAGCCTGCCATTTCCGCTAAAGGAACTAGGCGGCAAATCAATGAATCGTGGTATGCCGCCGTCGCGAGG
>CAVCWF010000158.1:0-6857 GCA_963605945.1 Lachnospiraceae bacterium | reverse complement strand
ATCAAAATGCTCGGCGGATGAAGCTTGTCAAAAAAGTCCTCACAGGACTTTTTTGACAAGCTGGGCTGCTTCAAAATGCGAAATGCATTTTGAAGCAGCTTATTTTTCATTCAGCTCAAGCGCCATGAATTCGTCGCGCGTCATCATCACGTTCAGATAGTCCAGCAGGCACGGAGCCGTCATATGCTCCGGCAGCTCCAGCCGCTTTAAAAGCGCCTTTCTCCGCGCGGCGCTGTCCTGTCCGCCGCTCAAGCCCTTTGCGAACATGTCCGCCTTGCTTATGCGCTGTTCGCGCCGCTGCGGCGGCAGGTCGTCTATCGTTGCGCCGCATTTGATCAGCGCGTCCAGCAGCAGTTCAGGCCTCATTCCCTCGACGCCGAGCTTGCCCTCCTTTGAGCCCTTGCTCTTCCGCCGCTCCTTACCCTTTATATCAGGAATGTACGCGTGCTTCACGAGCGCCGGGTCTATGCAGGACTTGATGAAATTTCTTATCACGAAGCCCGCGCCGTCGGAATCGGTCAGCACGATGAGTCCGCGCGCCTGCGCCATGTCGCGCAGCAGCTTCTGTTTCTGGGCATTATTGAATATCCCGAAGCCCGAAGTCTCCACAATGACCGCGTCGACCACCTGACTGAGCGTATTTTTATCATAGCGCCCTTCGACCACTATGACCTCGCGTACGCTATGCATCGGCTTCACCCGCGGCAATGCGCAGCACAAGCTCCTTCAGCAGCTCCGTGTCGTCCGTGGAGCTGCTCTTCATTTTATAGTCCGCGTCCGCGCACAGCTCGACCGCGCGTGCAAGCTGCGGCAGCGTAAAGCCCCGCGCCGAGGCTATGAGCTTTTTTGCGATGAACTCATATTTTATGCCGCAGGCGTCCATGAGCGCTTTTATGCCGTCCTGCTGCACGGAGGCGAGCTTCGCCCCGTAGAGCCGCCGCATCTGCTGGCCTATCATGGCAACCATCGCAATGGGCGCGTTGTTTTTATCCGATATAAGCTCCGCGAGGACGGCCATCGCGGTGTTGTATTTCTTCTGCGCGATGTAATCCGTCATGTCAAAGACCACGGCCTCCGGTATGTGGTTCGCAACCGCTTCCACATCCGCGACTGTGACCCTGTCGCCCTTCGCGTAGGCCGCAACCTTCTCTATCTCCGGGATAAGCCTGCTCATCAGGTCTCCGCTTATGAATATCAGCCGCTGCGCCGCCTCAAGCTCTATGCTCTTCCCCGCAGCCGAGAAGCGGCGGATGATCCAGTCTATGAGCATTCCCTGCGACTGCGCGGTGAATTTGAGCTCCAGCGCGCACTGGCGGATACCCTTTATCAGCTTCAGCCGTCCGTCCGGCTCATACTGCGCGTCCTGCACAATGGCGACGGTGCAGTAGTCCGGAATGTCCTTGAGTATCTCCAGCATTTTGTCCGGATCCTTGCACGCGTTAATGTCCACGCCTCGCAGCTCCACAAAGCTGCGCTCCGTCATAAACGGCATCGCGTCGACCGCCATACGCAGCTCATGCATGTCAAGCTCTGGGCCGTTGATGCGCTTGTAGCTGAAGCTGTCCTCCCCTTCCGGGAGGCATATTTTTTTCAGCTGTCCCAGATACTGCTCGCGCAGATAGTCCTCAGGCCCCCAGAGGAGATAGAGTCTCTCCGGGCCGGAATCCCTGAGTTTGCGCAGCTCCGCGGAATAATTCAGTTTTTCTTCCTTTGAGTTTTTCTTTGCCATGTTCACTCCGCCGGGAGACGTATCTCGACGTTCCCGTTCAAATCAGTCCTGTACACATTATACCCGTAAGCCCTGAGACGTTCAAGAGCTTCGTTTGTGGGATGGCCGTAATTATTGTAGCCGACACTTATCACCGCGGTTCCGGCTCCGACGGCGGACAGCAGTTCGCCGCTGCTTGAATACTTTGAGCCATGGTGCCCCGCGATCAGAAGCTCAGTGCCCGAAAGCTCGTGGCTTTCGATCAGCTCCCGTTCCGCCGCCTGCGGTGCGTCGCCGGTGACTATCATGTCAAACGCCCCTATGCTCACTCGCATCATCATGCAGCGCTCGTTCACGTCGCCCTTGTCGCCCGGCGCGAACAACGCAAACTCAATGTTCCCAACGCTGAAAAGCTCGTCGGAGTCGAGCCGCCGCAGTGGCGTACCGTGATTTTCGGCAGTTGAAACGATCTCATCGAGCATCCCGTCCTCATCCGTCACTGCGTCCGGTATGATGATCTCCCCGACGTCCACAAGCTCCAGCAGCCGCGGCACACCGTTGACGTGGTCTGCATGCAAATGCGTGAGCAGCAGCACATCCACGCGCTTTCTGCCGCGCGAGAGCAGGTAGCTCCCTGCCGTCTCCCCGGCGTTATCGAGGCTGTATATGCCGCCGCAGTCGATTAGTACGGTCTTGTCCCCGGAAATGACGCTGACGCACTGCCCCTGTCCGACATCGAGCACCGTTATCACACCCGCGCCGACTCTCATGCTCTGTGCGTTCACACACAGCAGCAGTGCAAGCGAGAGAACAGCAAGACCGCCCGGCAGGGATATTTTCGCCCAGCGCGGCAGTTTGGACACGGCGGCAATGATTATCAGCGCATACGCGAGGATTATCCACATCACGTTCATCGCGTCGTCGGTATACAAGGCCGCAAACGGTATCCCGCCGATGAGCCGTGCGACCCACAGCACGTACCGTGCGAGCATCGACGTCAGCCACGCGAGCGCCGCACCGGCGGGCGCAAAAACAAGTCCCGCAAGGCAGGCAATATATCCGCCGCAGAAGCACGCGGACACCGCCCATAGGCACATGACGTTTGCGAGCGGCGACAGGATGGCAACGTATCCGAAATGCCACGCCGCCAGCGGCACGGTGAGTGCCATGACGGAGAGTGAGCCTGCTACAACGTTTACCGGCCAGCGGATAATGCGCCGCAGGGTTCCGCGCGGCACATCCGGCATCAGCAGCGCCGCAAGCTTTTCCGAGAACAGCATCAGCCCCGCCACTGCGCCGAACGAAAGCTGGAGGCTGACGCTCGCAGCGGAATAGGGGTTTGCCGCGAGCAGGATGGCAAGCGCCGTCATCAATGATGTCGGCGGGTCGTTCTCTCGGCCGAAGATCGGCGCGACGAGCAGCATCGACTGCATGACTCCCGCCCGCACCGCGGACGGACTTGCCCCTGTGGCCGCTACAAATACCCACACCGCGATGATGCACAGCACGGAGCTTCTTCTCGATTTGCCGAGGGCGAGCTGAAGAATACTTATCAGGAACGCCACATGCATACCGGATATGGCAACGACGTGCGTTATGCCCGCGCGCCCCATCGCCATGTATGCTCCCTCGTCCTCATACAGCTCTTCCCTGCTGCCGATCAGCAGCGATTTCATAAAGGCCGCAGTGTCGTGTGAGAAGATGCGCTCGATCTCGGCGCACACCCCACGGCTGATATCCTGCCCGAAGCTCAGCCACGCGGAACGCTGAGCGGAGATAATCTCCGGCGGTGTCTTGACGCTTGCGATAAGAAAAATGCCGTTTGAATTATAGTAGTCGTAATCCTCGCCGTACCGCGTATCCGCCGCGCGACAATACGCGCTGATGCGCAGCCGCCAGCCCGGTTCAGTCTCAATTGCCGCACCGCTGCGGTCATACACTACGGCGCGCGTAACGCCGCCGTCCGGCAGGCGGAGCCGCATTTCATAGCGGCAGTACCCGTCATACTCCGCGGGATAGGTCAGCACAACGCCCTCAAGCTCCGCCTTTTTGCCGTCGAGCGCTTTTGCCGGCAGAGCTTTCGCGAGATATGCGCCGCCGAACCATACGAAACCAACTGCGAGAGCAGCAAGGGTTATCACGAAAGCTCTTAGCCATTTGCGGCGCATGAAGCCAAGCCCCAGCGCCGCAGCCGCGCACAGCAGCGCAAGCCACGGCAGGAGCCGTGCCGGAAGTATGTAGTTTGCCATGAATATCGCGGCGGAGAAGCCTCCCGCCGCGAACGCAAGCCTCCGCATACGCTCACACGCCCTTTAAAAATGCCGCGCGGGTAACTTTATCGCCCGCGCGGCGTTATGGATCAGACTATTTTTTCGGACAGCTTCAGGCCGCCGAGAATGTGAAAATGCAGGTGCATGACAGTCTGGCCGCCGTCCTCGCCGCAGTTATTTACGACGCGGTAGCCGTTGTCGAGTCCCTCGGCCTTGGCGATCTTCGCTATCGCCTCGAAGCACTTTGCGACATATTCGGAATTGCTGCCGTCTATCACGGCGGTGCAGCAGATGTGCGCCTTCGGCACGACAAGGATGTGCACTGGAGCCTGCGGATTTATATCGCGGAACGCGAAAACATACTCGTCCTCATACACCTTGGAGCTGGGTATCTCGCCGGAAATGATGCGGCAGAAAAGGCAGTTATCGTCTTTCATTGCAATTCTCCTTATTGAAATTATATCAGTCCTGCGCGTGCTCGTTGACGAAATCGTCAACAGCCGCCATCGCGTCGTCCAGCTTCAGCAGGTTCTTGCAGCCGCCCATTGCGGAATCGGGCTTGCCGCCGCCGGTGCCCTCGCATATCTTCGTGATGCTCTTGATGAGGTCTCCGGCCTTGACGCCGCGTGCAACCGCATTCTTGCCGCAGACCGCGAGCATGGTGGCCTTGTTCTCCGCCGTCGCGGCGAGCACGGCGACAATGTTGGGATAACGGTCACGTAGCTGGTCGCCCATCTTGCGGATGTCGGCCGCGTTGACCGGGCCGTTCGTGATGGTTATGACCTTGAGTCCCTTGATGTCCTTCGCGCCGTAGAGCATTCTCTCCGCCTGACCGGACATAAGCTGATCCTTCAGCTTGTCGATATTCTGGCGCAGCTCGTGAATCTCGCTGAGGTTGCTCTCGACCTTGTTCATTATCTCCAGCGGTCTGGCCTTGAGCCTGTCGGCAACCTTTGTAATCATACCGGACATCGCTATATACTTTGCAATGACCTCGCGGCCGGTGATGGCCTCGATGCGGCGCACGCCGGATGCGACGGAGCCTTCGGAGGTAATGACGAACATGCCGACCTTGGCGGTATTGTCAAGATGCGTACCGCCGCAGAACTCCATCGAGAAGTCGCCCATCTTCACTACTCTGACCGTATCGCCGTACTTCTCTCCGAAGAGCGCCGTTGCGCCGAGCTTCTTCGCCTCGTCGAAGGGCATTATCTTCGTCTCGATGTCCGCGCCCTCAAGAATCATGTCCGCCATAACGGTGTTGACCTGACCTATCTCCTCAGCGGTGAGCGCGGAGAAGTGGGTAAAGTCAAAGCGCAGATGGTCAGGCTCGACGAGAGAACCGGCCTGATGCACATGGTCGCCGAGGACAAGGCGCAGCGCGCTCTGGAGCAGATGCGTGGCGCTGTGAGCGCGGGATATAGCCTTGCGGCGCTCGGTGTCGATGCTGACGGTGAGCTTATCGCCGAGAACGATGCTGCCCTTGAGGAGCTTGCCGTAATGCATGTATTTGCCGCCCTTGTTCTTCAGGACGTTGTTGACCTTGAATACCACGCCGTCCGCAGTCATCACGCCCTGATCGGCTACCTGACCGCCCATCTCGGCATACATCGGGGTGCGGTCGAGCACGACAACGGCGTCCATGCCCTCGCTTACCTCGCCGCAGATCTCTCCCTCGGCGACGAGCGCGACGACCGTGCCCTCGCTCTCGGTTCTGTCATAGCCGACGAACTCGGTCTCCGGCACTTCCTTGCCGAACTCCTGACCTGCCCAGCCGAGATCGCCCAGCGCCTCGCGCGCCTTGCGGGCGCGGACGCGCTGCTCT
The DNA here is from genome assembly GCA_963605945.1 of Lachnospiraceae bacterium. Lineage (GTDB taxonomy): Bacteria > Bacillota > Clostridia > Oscillospirales > Oscillospiraceae > Limivicinus. Next base: position 1,054 of record CAVCWF010000158.1, on the reverse strand, counting down.
TCCATCAGCTTCTTGAACTCCGCCTCGTCAACGGTCATTCCCTCATCGGCGCACATCTCTATGGTGAGGTCAACGGGGAAACCGTAGGTATCATAGAGCTTGAAAGCGTCCGCGCCGGAGAAAACGGTCTCGCCGTTCGCCTTGTGCTCGGCGAGCAGGTCGCCGAATATCTTCATACCGGCGTCGATGGTCTTTGCGAAGTTCTCCTCCTCGGTCTTGACGACCTTGGTGATATAGCTCTGCTTCTCGCGCAGCTCCGGATACTGGCACTCGTTCTCATGGATAACGGTGTCGATGACCTTGTAGAGGAACGGCTCATTGACGCCGAGGAGCTTGCCATGGCGCGCGGCTCGGCGCAGCAGGCGGCGCAGCACGTAGCCTCGTCCCTCGTTCGACGGTAGGACGCCGTCGCAGATCATAAACGTCGCGGAGCGGATATGGTCGGTTATAACGCGCAGGGACACGTCCATCTTATGGCTCTTGCCGTAGTACGCGCCGGTCAGCTCGCTGACCTTATGGGTGATGTTCATAACGGTGTCGACGTCGAACAGGGAGTCGACGCCCTGACATACGACCGCCAGACGCTCAAGACCCATGCCGGTGTCGATATTCTTCTGCTTGAGCTCGGTGTAGTGACCCTCGCCGTCATTATCGAACTGCGAGAACACGTTATTCCAGACCTCCATATAGCGGTCGCAGTCACAGCCGACGGTGCAGTCGGGCTTGCCGCAGCCGTACTCCGGGCCGCGGTCATAGTATATCTCGGAGCAGGGGCCGCAGGGGCCGGCGCCGTGCTCCCAGAAGTTATCCTCCTTGCCGAAGCGGAAAATGCGCTCGGCGGGGATGCCGATCTCCTTGTTCCAAATCTCGAACGCTTCATCGTCATCGACATAGATGGACGGATAGAGCCTGTCCGGATCAAGGCCGACCCATTCGGGTGAGGTGAGGAACTCCCAGCTCCATGCGATGGCTTCGTGCTTGAAGTAGTCGCCGAAGGAGAAGTTGCCCAGCATCTCAAAATAGGTGCCGTGCCGAGCGGTGTGACCCACATTGT
>CAVCWF010000157.1:0-6328 GCA_963605945.1 Lachnospiraceae bacterium | reverse complement strand
GAGCAAAAAGACAATCAAAAATCCCGAAAGTGAATGGGTCATCTTTGAGAATACCCATGAACCCATCTGGACAGAAGCTATTGCCGAGGCGGTAAAGCAGGCGCGGCAATCACGGCGCCGTCCGACAAAGATGGGTGAAATGGGAATGTTCTCCGGCATGATGTACTGTGCTGACTGTGGCTCGATCCTGTACCAGTGCAGAGCGACCGGCTTCCGAAAGGATCAGGAATACTACATCTGCTCTGGATATCGCAAGGGAAAGCAGGTGTGTGGTACACCACACTCCATCCGAACGGTTATCCTGGAGGAACTGATCCTTCAAAATCTGCGGGAGATCGTGTCCTTCGCCAGAAGCCATGAAAACCGTTTCTTTCAAATGGTCATGGATATGGATGTAAAGGAACGCAATAAAGGTCTTGCAAAAAAGCGCAAGCTGCTGTCTGAAAGTGAGAAGCGTATCACAGAACTGGATATGATCTTCAAGCGGCTGTATGAGGACAACATCAGCGGCAAGCTGACAGACGAGCGTTTTCACAAGCTGTCCACCGATTATGAAGCGGAACAGGCTGGTTTGCAGGCACAGGCTGCAATACTCCGTGAGGAAATCGAAGAAGTAGAAGGCAAAAGTGCCAATGTTGACAGGTTTCTGTTCGTTGTCCGCCAGTACACCGATATCCCGGAGCTGACACCCCGTATCCTGCATGAGTTCGTTGAGAAGATCGTCATTCACGCAGCGACCGATCCCCATAGCAAAATCAACCGCAGACAAGAGGTAGATATCTACTACAAAGGTATCGGGATTTTGGAAATGTCCAAAGTATTTGATAGCAGGCAAAAATGAAAGAAACGGCATAGCCGAAGCTATACCGTTTCTCTCTCGCCTTAGAATGTTTTCTTAACTGGACACACCGGAGCGAAACCGGCGTGTTTCTACCACAATGTTCAATACCTGCAGTTCTGATCCTGCTCACTTTCTGCCCGATCCTGATAACGATCGTTCCGGATCTCATCTACGGACCCTGAGCAAAAATCAATATCAAACAGGCAAGGCTCTGCGCCTTGCCTGTTTTTTGCCCTTATGCCGCCTGTTCGCGTATGCCTGCCGTCTCCAGCATGTCGTAGATGCTTATCCCGAAGCCCTTACACGGGTCTGAGACAAAAACATGCGTGACCGCGCCGATAAGCTTCCCGTCCTGCATCACGGGGCTGCCGCTCATGCCCTGCACAATGCCGCCGGTCACCGAGCGCAGCTCCGGATCCGTCACGGTCAGCATCATGCGCTGGCCGCCCGTCTCGTTGTAGATGCGGTTTATCTCCGCGTCATACTCCTTCGCCTCGTGGCCGTTCACGGTGCTGATTATCGTCGCGGGGCCGGTGTGCATATCGCCGGTTTCGACTACGATGCTGCCTGTCCGCGTGAAAATGTGGCCGTAAATGCCAAGCTCGGTGTTCTGCTCGACGTTGCCCAGAGTTTTGGCCGTGTCGGCACAGCCGTTCAGCTCGCCGGGCGTACCGCTGCTGCCGGGCACGACGCTGACTATCTCCGCGTCAGTTATGCTGCCCTCGCGCAGCGGCACAAGAAGCTCAGTCCCGCTGTCGCTTATGCTGTGCCCAAGCGCGCCGTACATGCCGCTTTCGGGGTCGATAAAGGTCAGCGTGCCGATGCCGGATATGCCGTCGCGGAGCCACATCCCAAGCATCCATTGCCCCTCGCTCGACTGCACCGGCTGCACGGTGTAGCTGCATGTGCTGCCCTCGCGCTCGATGACGACCGTCACCGGCTGGCCGTTCAGCTCGCCCACCGCGTCCACAAAATCCTGTGCGCAGTCAAGCTCGCTTTCGCCGACGCCGACTATCAGGTCGCCCGTGCATATGCCCGCATCGCCTGCGGGACAGCGCTCGCCGTCCGCGGTCTCAACGTCCGTCAGACCCGCCACAAGAACGCCGCGCGTGCTTATCTGTATCCCGATCGCCTGCCCGCCGAGCATCAGCTCCTGCGCGAACGCGGCCGTGCCGAGCAGCGCCGCGAATGCGGGGCAGAGCGTCAGAACCAGAAAAATTTTCTTCAAGCCCATCTTATCCCTCCTGCCTGTTTTTTGCTGCAAGGATAAGTATGTGCCGAAGCGCGCGGATTAAAGGCGGGGATGCCTGCTAATCAGAGAAGTTTTTGTAAAAAAGCGCCGTACCCGGCGCTTTTAAGGGTTTTGAATTATTTATCCAAAATATGCACGTTCATGTGCTCGTAGCTCATTTCCACGCCGTGCGCCGCGAAGCACTCGCGTACGCGCTCGTTCATGCCGAAATGCACGTCCCAATAGTCCGAATTTTTGCACCAGATGCGCACAAGATATTCTATGCTGCTGTTCTTGTACTCGCTGATGGCGATGAACGGCGCGGGATCGGTGTGGATGCGGTCGTCGGCGAGGATCGCGTCCATTATCGAGGCCTTGACGTCCGCCGTCGGCGCGTCGTAGCTCGCCTCAAAGCGCATGTCCACGCGTCGCACCGGCTCCTTGCTGTAATTGATGACGGACGCGGCGGTCACGTCGCCGTTCGGGATGCTGATGACCGTGTTGTCCACCGTGTCCATGACGGTGTAAAACATGCCGATAATTTTTATCGTGCCAGATTTGCCGCCGATATCCACAAAGTCACCTGCGACAAAGGGCTTCGCCATGAGCAGCGTGATGCCCGAAAACAGATTCGACATTATGTTCTGAATCGACAGCGACAGCGCCAGACCTGCCACGCTGACCAGCGCGACAAGCGACGTCGTCGGGATTCCGAGACTGTCCGCGACGATTATGCCCGTGATTATCCACATCGCCGCCTTGACCACGGAGCGGATGAAGCCGCGCAGAGCACCGTCCAGCCGCTTGGAATTGGCCAGCGCCTTGTCGGTGAGCTTCGTCAGGAGCCAGATGCAGACGAGGCAGACCACCAGCGCGAATACGCCCGATATCAGCTTATCCAGCGCGAGCGAGCCGATAGAAACTTTCGACAGCTCCTTTGTGATGGCGTTTACATCTATTATATCTTCCATCGTAGTTTCCCCCGGAATTTTGATTTATATGCTGCCGAGATAGCCTTCGAGGATCAGGCTTGCCGCCACGGCGTCCACGGTTTTGCGGTGCTTTTTCTCCTTCTTCCCGCTGGCGTGGAGGATCGCGTGCGCCTCAATGCTGCTTCGCCGCTCGTCCCAGAGGACGACCGGCAGCGCGCACTCAGCTTCAAGCATTTCCTTGAATCTGCGGCTTTTTTCGGCGCGGACGCCCTCGCTGCCGTCCATGTTTTTCGGCAGACCGAGCACCAGCCGTTCAACTCCGCGCTCCTTCGCGGCCTCCGCGATGCGCTTGGCAGCGCACTCCATGTCCCATTCCTCCATGGTCCACGCCTCGCCGCAGAGTATGCCCATCGCGTCCGACACTGCAAGTCCGGTTCGCGCGTCGCCGAGATCTATTGCCATTATTCTCATATGCACAGCTCTCCATGAATTTTTTCGTTTGTCTAAATATAACACGCTTTTGCGTCTTTCGCAAGGCTTGACTAAATCGGCATAAAGGTATAGACTTTCTCTGAAAAAAAGAGAAAGGTCTGCGAAATGAGCAATTTTGAGGTATGCTTCGGCGCTGTGTTCCCGCTGCTGGCGATAATGGCGGTCGGTTTTGCGACGCGCAAGACGGGACTTGTCGGCGCCAAGGATGTTGAAAAGATAAATGCGGTCATGTTCCGCGTATTCCTGCCCGTGCTGCTGTTCAAGCAGATATACAGCTCTGACCTGTCGAGCGCTGTCAGACCAAAAGTGCTGATATACGCGTTGGGCGGCGTGCTTGCGGCATTTGCGCTGAGCATACTGCTTGCGCGGCTGTGCATCAAGAACCGGGCACAGCGCAGTGTCGTGATACAGGGCATATACCGGTCAAACTTCGTCATTATCGGCATACCGATCGCGGAGAGCCTGCTGAACGGCGCGGACACCGGCGCGGTATCCGTCATGCTGGCAGTCATCATACCGACGTATAATGCACTTGCGGTGCTGGTGCTGGAACTGTATGCGGAGAATCACGAGAATATCGGACACATACTGCTTGACATACTTAAAAATCCGCTGATAATCGGCTCTGTCTGCGGTATAATATTCCTTGTGTTCGGCTGGAAGCTGCCGACGCTCATAGAATCGGTCATATCGTCAATGAGCGCGGTCGGAAGTCCAATGATGCTGTTCCTGCTCGGCGCGTTCCTTGAATTTGGCCGCATGCGGCAGCATATCTTTCCCTTGACCCTTGCCGTTGTCGGCAGACTCATACTTGTTCCGGGGATATTTCTTACCATTGGCGCGCTGCTGGGCTTCAGGGGCGTGGAGTTCGCGGGACTCATAGGTGTGTTTGCTTCATCCACGGCCGTCGCCTCGTTCACAATGGCACAGCAGATGGGCGGCGACGCCGGACTTGCCGGGGACATAGTCGTCGTGACAAGTGCGCTGTGCCCGTTTACAATATTCGGCTGGAGCCTCCTGTTCAAGAGCCTTGGGATGTTCTGAGCAGGGGAGTCCACGGCTCCAAAAAATCCCGTAAATTCAATAAAAAACAGCTTGACCTCTTGCCCGCACTGTGGTATAGTATGAATTACCTGTCGGACGAGAGGTCTGTTTTTGCGCGCTTTTTTCGCCGCAAGCCCTCGTCGCAATACAGGGAGGCAATGCCCGCACCGCGGGTAAATAAAATAGGAGGTGCCGAAAGAATGGCTGCAGGCGCAAGAGTAAAAATCACACTCAGATGCGAAGAATGCAAGCAGAGGAACTACAACACGGTCAAGAACAAGAAGAACACTTCAGACCGTTTGGAGCGCAGCAAGTATTGCCCCTTCTGCAGAAAGCACACCAAGCACGTTGAGACCAAGTAACTTCTGAAAGGATGCGTGAAAATGGCTGACGAAAAGAAAATCAGCGCTGCCCCCGCAAAGGCAGTCACCGCCGTTAAGAAGGACGACACCAAGCCCGGCTTCTTCAAGAGAGTCGGCAAGTGGTTCCGCGAGATGAAGAGCGAGCTGAAGAAGGTCATTTGGCCGACCGGCAAGCAGCTCACCAACAACACTCTCGTCTCCGTCGTAATGATGGTGGCTTCCGCAATAGTTCTCTGGGGCTTCGACTGGCTGGCGAATGCGCTGGTCAAGGCGCTCCTTACACTGGCGGGTTGATAACATGGCGGAAGACGCAAAATGGTACGTTGTTCATACGTACTCAGGTTATGAAAACGCAGTGGCCGCGGCCGTGATGAAGGCTGCGGAAAACCGCAGGATGACCGATCTGATAAGAGAAGTCAACATTCCTATGGAAACCGTCACCGAGATCACCGACGGCAAGGAAAAAACCGTTGAACGTAAGGTTTTTCCGGGCTATGTTCTCGTGAAGATGATCCTTACGGATGAGAGCTGGCATCTTATCCACAACGTCCGCGGTGCAACGGGCTTCGTAGGCTCCGATGGCAAGGCCATCCCCCTGACGGAGCAGGAAATCTATGATCTGGGCGTCGAACACAAGGAGATCGTTCTGAACTATCAGCTCGGCGATACCGTGCGTGTCACCGACGGGCCTCTGGCCGGCTTCAGCGGCGTCGTGGACGAGCTTGAGCCCGATAAGGACAGAGTCCGCGTTGTTGTCTCCATGTTCGGCAGAGAGACTCCGGTTGATCTGGAGCTTGATCAGGTCGAAGTAATTAAAGATTAATAAGAAAGAGGTGCTGTAAATTGGCACAGAAAGTAGTTGGATACGTTAGATTCCAGGTTCCTGCCGGCAAGGCAACTCCGGCTCCCCCTGTAGGTCCCGCACTGGGCCAGTACGGTGTTAACATCGGCCAGTTCACTAAGGACTTCAACGAGCGCACCAAGGGCGACATGGGCATGATGATCCCCGTCGTCATCACCGTGTACTCTGACCGCAGCTTCACTTTTATCACCAAGACTCCTCCTGCCGCCCTGCTCATCAAGAAGGCATGCGGCATCGAGACCGCTTCCGGCGTTCCTCAGAGAGACAAGGTCGCAACTATCAGCAAGGAAGACGTCCGCAAGATCGCCGAGCAGAAGATGCCCGACCTCAACTGCACCGACATCGAATCCGCCATCAGCATGATAGCCGGCACCTGCCGCTCCATGGGCGTTGTCGTTGGCGACTGATAGAGCGAGCTTCTCGCTCCTCATGCGGCAGTAAGCAATTCGCTGCCGCCTAACGTGGGAGGATTTATCCATCCGACTCAACCACATTATTAGGAGGAAAACAAATTGTTTAGAGGTAAAAATTATAAAGAGAGCGCAAAGCTCATAGATAAGCAGG
>CAVCWF010000156.1:0-10508 GCA_963605945.1 Lachnospiraceae bacterium | reverse complement strand
CCTTATCCCTTTCCTTAGCGCAGCGCCCCGAAATTATTCGGGGCGCATTTTTTTCGCGGCGGGCGCGACGAATTAATTGCCGCCGCGCGGCATAGGCTTATGCGGAGGACAGGCGTAATTCTTAAGTTATATTAAATTGTAAAATCGCGTCCGGAGACACTTGCTTTATTGTCGAGATTTCATTATAATGTATAGGCTTTATTTGTTGGTTGAGGTTAGAAAATGAAAAAGATTTTTGTAAACGTTGGATTACTGACGATATTGCTGGTGGTTTTCTGGTTTACACTGCTGGCCAGAGTGTCGCAGCCGGAGTACAGCCCTACGGCGAACGTGCCGGACGATGTGACGCCGCCCGTGGAGCAGAGCGCGGAGCCTGACGCGACCCCGACGCCGACTCCTACACCGACGCCGGAACCCACCCCGGAGTATTTCACCCTGTCCTTCATCGGCGACTGCACCCTCGCGCCGCACCAGAATACGCAGGATTATTTCAATAAGGTTGGGGACGACTACGCTTATCCCTTTGCAAATACCGTCCAGTACTTCGCCGACGATGAGTATACCTTCGCAAACCTTGAATGTACCTTCTCCGACAGAAACCTGTCCGCGGTCGGGTACCCAACGTTTTATTTCCGCGCGCCCACATCGTATGTGAACATCCTGCTTGAGGGCGGAGTCGATTTCGTCACGACGGCGAACAACCACTTCAATGACTTCGGCGATAAGGGCGTTGAGGATACATACGCGACGCTGGATAACGCCGGTCTGCCCTACGGCAAGGTCGGTCAGGCGCAGGTGGTCACCACCAAGAACGGCATCAAGATAGGCATATACTGCGGCTTCAATATCAACGACGGATACTTCGTCCCGACAACGGACGAATGTATCGACGCTATAAATCAGATGAAGGCCGACGGCGCGGAGTACATCGTCATGGCCTTCCACTGGGGCAAGGAGCTGTATTATAAGCCGACGCAGAAGATGATAGACCTCGCGCAGGCCTGCATCGACGCGGGAGCGGATCTCATTTACGGCACACACCCGCACGTCCTCGGCCCCGTTGTCGAGTATAACGGCGGCATAATCATGTACAGCGTCGGCAACTGGAGCTTCGGCGGCAACACCCAGCCCACCGATCAGGACACCGCGATAATTCAGGTCACAATAAAGCGTGACCTTGACGGCAGCATCACGACCGAGGGCTATGATGCCATCCCATGCTGTGTCAGCTCGAACATGAGCGGCGGCGTTGGCTATAACGACTATAAGCCGACTCCGTACCCGGAGGACAACGAGGGCTATAAGCGCGTTCTGAGCAAGCTGGATATGAATTCCGGCTGGGAAAATGCGAACAAGGATTACAGCGCGTGGTACAGTGCTTGGGGCTGATAAAAGAATATGATACGATTGGGCGTACTGCAAAAAAGTACGCCCAATTTTTCTCTGTTTGGGGCGGAATTATGGCATGTGTATATATTGACAAACCGGGCTTGTTCTGGTAGTGTGGTATCAGTTGAACATAGGATGTTTATCGGAGGTGAAGCGATGCATCGCTATCTTGCCATAGATATAGGCGCGTCCTCAGGACGCCACATAGTCGGCTGGATGCAGGACGGGGAGCTTGTCACAAGGGAAGTATACCGCTTTCATAACGGCGCAGAGACGGAAAACGGGCATCTTGTATGGAATATCGAGGCGCTTGTCCGCGAGGTGAAGGCCGGTATTCGGGCGGCGAAGGAGACGTATGGTGACATATACAGTCTCTCGATAGATACGTGGGGCGTGGATTATGTGCTTCTGGACGGCGAACGGGAGCTTACTCCATGCTATGCCTATCGGGACAGCCGCACGGAAAATGTCATCCCCGCTGTGCATGAGCGGATTTCGTTTGACGAGCTGTACCGGATAACCGGAATACAGTTCCAGCCGTTCAACACCATATATCAGCTCTATGCCGATAAAATGGCCGGAAGGCTAGATGCGGCGACGGACTTTCTGCTCATCCCGGAGTACCTGCTGTATAAGCTCACCGGCGTGAAGCGCCATGAGTACACCAACGCGACGACCGGTGGAATGGTCAACGCGGCGACAGGGGAGTACGATGGCTCGATTATCCGCCGTCTCGGCCTGCCGGAGCGACTGTTTGCCCGCCTTTCCAAGCCTGGCGAATATGTGGGAGAGTACGACGGCATCCGTTGCATACTCTGCGCGACGCATGACACGGCGTCTGCCGTAGAGGGCATCCCGATGGACGGGGATTCGCCGTATATCTCATCCGGCACATGGAGCCTGCTCGGCGCGAAGCTTGAAAAGCCGCTGACGGACGCCGCGAGCCTTGCCGCGAACTTCACAAATGAGGGCGGCGTCGGCTATATCCGCTATTTGAAGAACATAATGGGCATGTGGCTCGTGAACCGGCTGAGAGATGAGCTATGCCCGGAAAAGCCGTTCGAGCTGATTACACAAGAGGCGGAAGCGAGCGCGTACGACGGCATTGTGGACGTAAACGCCCCGGCGTTCCTCGCGCCGGAGAGCATGAAGGCCGCCTTTGATTCGGCGCTGGCGTTGCGCCCGAACTCTGAGGCGGACTATTTCAGATGCGCTTACAGGTCGCTTGCCGAGAGCTATCGCGCGGCGCTTGACGAGCTTGAACAAAACACCGGCAAGCGCTGGGACAAGCTGTACATCGTCGGCGGCGGGGCGAAAAATGATTTCCTCAACCGCCTTACCGAGCTTGCGACGGGGAAGAAGGTCATCGCGCTGCCCATAGAGGCGACGGCGCTTGGAAACATAAAGATTCAAATGGAGGCAGACAAATGAGTTACAACGAGGCTAGAGAAAAATACGCGAAGCTTGGCGTCGACACCGACGCCGCGATAGCGCGGCTCAAATCGGTTCCCGTATCGCTGCACTGCTGGCAGGGCGACGATGTGCGCGGCTTCGACACCGACCCGTCCAAGCCGCTTACCGGCGGCATCCAGACGACCGGCAATTACCCCGGCAGAGCGCGCACGCCCGAAGAGCTGATGTCCGATATTGACATGGTTTTGAAGCTGTGCCCCGGCGCGAAGAAGCTGAACCTTCACGCGAGCTACGCCATATTCGAGGACGGCGAATGGGTGGATCGTGACAAGCTTGAGCCGAAGCACTTCAAAAAGTGGGTGGATTTCTGCAAGGCGCACGGCATCGGAGCCGACTTCAACCCAACCTTCTTCTCCCATCCTATGTGCGATCCGCTGACGCTGTCCAGCCCCAACGAGGAGACGCGCCGCTTCTGGATCGAGCACGGCAAGGCCTGCGTCAGAATTTCGCAGTATCTGGCCGACGAGCTTGGCCAGCCCTGCACGATGAACATCTGGACGGGCGACGGCTTCAAGGACGTCCCGGCGGATCGCCTTGGGCCGAGAGTGCGGTATAGGGAGTCCATAGACGAGATCCTTTCCGAGCCGTACGATTTTTCGAAGGTCAAGCCCTGCATCGAGTCGAAGGTGTTCGGTATCGGCGTTGAAAGCTATACCGTGGGCAGCGCCGAGTTTGCCCTGAGCTACGCCGCGATGAACCGCGACAAGTGCATCCCGCTGATGGATAACGGCCACTATCACCCCACGGAGGTAGTCTCCGATAAGATACCCGCGCTGCTCGCGTTCTTCCCGGAGATCGCGCTGCATGTGACCCGTCCCGTCCGCTGGGACAGTGACCATGTCGTCCTTTTCGACGACGAGACGAAGGAGATATGCAAGGAGATCGTCCGCTGCGGCGGGCTTGACGGCAGAGTCAATATCGCGCTTGACTACTTTGACGCCTCCATCAACCGCGTCTCCGCGTGGACTGTCGGTCTCAGAAACGTGCAGAAAGCGCTGCTTTCCGCGCTGCTCAGCCCGGACTACGCCGACATGCAGAACTCGAACAACTGGACTGAGCTGATGGTCAGGCAGGAGGAACTGAAGACCATGCCGTTCGGCGAGGTGTGGGAGCAGTATTGCCGCGAGTGCGGCGTACCCGCTGACGGCGAGTGGTTTGAGGCGGTAAAGGACTACGAGAACAGCGTTCTCAGCAAGAGAGGTTGAGTGCCATGCAGGATATTTTGAATGCCCCGTTTATGCGGGAAATGTGTGCCACAGCCGCGAACATGTACAGACTCGGCTGGGATGAGCGCAACGGCGGAAATATAAGCTATAAGCTTGACAAAGAGGAATTAAAGGCTTATCTTGATACCGAAAAAGTCCTGCGCACAATGCCGCTCGGCTTCGACGCGTCCGCACTTTCCGGCGAGGTGTTCCTCGTCACCGGAACTGGCAAGTATTTCAAAAACGTGGAGACAGACCCGGAGACGAATCTGGGCATAGTCCGCGTCGCGGCGGACGGACAGACCGCGGAGCTGCTGTGGGGATACAAGGACGGCGGCCGGTTCACCTCGGAGTTCCCCGCGCACCTGATGAGTCATATGGCGCGGCTGGGCGTGGATCCGGAGAACCGGGTCGTGATGCACTGCCATCCCACCTATACGCTTGCGATGAATTTCGTCCATGAGCTGGACGAGAAGAAAATCACGCACACGCTGTGGGAGATGTGCACCGAATGTATCGTCGTCTTCCCGGACGGCGTCGGCGTCCTGCCTTGGATGCTCTGCGGCACGAATTCCATCGGCGAAGCCACGGCGGAGAAGATGAAGGAATTCCGCCTCGTGATCTGGGGAATGCACGGCATATATGGCGCCGGAAAGACCATGGATGAGACCTTCGGCCTTATCGAGACGGTCGAGAAGGCGGCACAGATCTATATGCTCACCGCACATCTGCCGCGCATCAACACCATCCGTGACGATCAACTCAAGGAACTGGCGGAAGCCTTCGGCGTGAATTACAGAAAGGACTTTCTCAATCTCTGATTTCAACAGCAAAGGAGAAATTACATGAAATCCAAGGTTTTTTTCTCAAGTGAAATTACTCCGGAAAAGGTCGTTGAGCTGTACCGTGCGGCGGGAAAAGAGCTGACAGGCAGAGTCGCCGTGAAGGTGCACTCCGGAGAAGAAGGGAACCAGAACTTCCTGCGCCCGGACTTCTGGGAGCCGATGGTCGAGACCGTGAACGGTACTATCGTTGAGTGCAACACCGCTTACGAAGGCTCGCGCAACACGACCGAGAAGCATATGGCGACCATGGAGAAGCACGGCTGGAGCAAATATTTCAAGGTTGATCTTTTGGATGCCGAGGGGCCTGACCTTGTGCTGGATATACCCGACGGCAAGCGTATAAAGAAAAACTATGTCGGCAAGGACATAGTAAACTACGATTCGCTCCTCGTACTGTCTCATTTTAAGGGACACCCGATGGGCGGGTACGGCGGAGCGCTCAAGCAGCTCTCTATCGGCTGTGCATCCTCTTTCGGCAAGGCGTATATCCACGGCGCCGGTGAGCCGGAGAAGATCTGGACGGCGGATCACGACTCCTTCCTTGAATCTATGGCGGACGCCGCGTCCTCCGTGGTCAAGCTCTTCAAGGGAAACGCCGTGTATGTTAACGTGATGAAGAACATGTCCGTTGACTGCGACTGCTGTGCTGTGGCCGAGGATCCCTGCCTTGCGGACATCGGCGTGCTTGTGTCGACCGACCCGGTTGCGGTGGATCAGGCCTGCGTTGATCTGGTATATGCCTGCGACGATCCGGGCAAGGCGCATTTCTTGGAGCGCGTTGAGAGCCGTAACGGCGTTCATACCATCGAAGCCGCGGCGGCGATGGGCGTCGGTTCCAGAGAATACGAGCTTATAGAGCTGTAAAACCCGATAAGCGTGATAAAACCCGCACAGTTTTGACTGTGCGGGTTTCAATTTCCGATATAGATCGACGTGAAGGTCTCTATGTGGCCGTCATGGCGTGTGCCGGGAGGATTGTCCGGAATATAGTAGTCGTAGCACAGGCGGGCATCCTCGACGTAAAGCTCAGTGAGTGCGTAGGTCTCCGAGTATGTCACCGTGGGCGTCTCGCCCTGCAATGCGGAGCTGCTCTGCTGCCATGCGAGCCGCGTCCGCGTGAGATAATATTCGCCGCCGCGGAAGTGCAGCGTGTGGCACAGGAATCCCGCATCCGGGCACAGCTCGTATACTGCGATGTCGGCGTCGCGGCCTTCGTCAACAGCGGCGAAGAAGTCATCAAGCAGCGCCGGATTCGTCATGTCTATGCTGCAATTGAGCGCCGATGCACAGTAACCAAGCTCACCGAGGCGCGCGGCTAGCGGAGCAAGCTTATCCTGCGTGAGATTCAGCCCGCCGCCTGAAAACAGCTCAAGATAAAGATCCTTGTAAGCGTCTGCAGCCTCATACGCCTGTTCCGCTGCCGCGGATGAGAGCGACGCGAACAGCTCGTTTTCCTCGGAAATGCTGTCCGCCGGTGCATCTGTCTGAGCGGGGGCGGCATTGGCTTTAGCGGAGGCTTGTGGTTCAGGCTGGTTTGCATCAGGGCTGACGCCGCCTAGCACATTGACCGCAAGCAGCACCGCGGCGGCGCACACAAGAACAATTATGCAGAGCAGAACGATTTGTTTCATGGCAGTGACCTCTTGAAACCGACAAACGGTTTACATAACAACTGAGCACCAACAATCAACAAGGATTATCCGGCGGCGCTTTGATAAAAACATTGACTCTTTGCAGCCGCGGTGTTACGCTTTATCCAAAGATTGGAGGGCAACAAATGCGTATATATAAGAAATGGGTCGGCAGGCAGCCCGCGAAGGCGGGGGAGATGTATCTGCTGGAGTGCTCGCAGGAGGAGCAGTTCACGCAGATGTTCCCGCTGATAGGCCAGCAGGCGCTCCACGCCACCAGCGGACGCGACGTGATTTACAGGCTGTACCTCGTATGCGAGGATGGGCGGAGAATACTGCCGGTCGATAAGCCGTCGGTGATGATGGGCGCGTTCAACGGCGGAAAGTCCCCGCTTGCCGACTGCGAGATTGTCACGGCGGAGCGCATAGAAGAGCTTGTAAAGGCGGATGAGCTGCTGCCGCCGGTCGAGGCGAGCGTGTATCTAGCGGGGAACTGACGGGCTTATATAAGACGGCTCAGCTCGTCAACGGTGCAGATCTTTGCCCCGATACGCGCCATGTCCTCAAGGTTTGCGCGCTGCACCTCGTCTGTCACGGACGACGTGCAGTCAGAAAGCACGACGACGTCATAGTCGAGCGACAGCGCGTCGTAGCAGCTGCTGCGGATGCAGTTCGGCGTGGTGGTTCCGGCAAGGATCACGGTGTCAACGCCCAGCCTGCGCAGTATCAGGTCGACCTGCGTATGGAAAAACGCGGAGAAGCGGGGCTTGGTTATACAGTAGTCCTGCGGCATAACGACGAATTCCGGCGGGAAAGCGTCAGAAATTTCGGGGGCGCACTCCTCGGAGAGCGGCTTGCCGCCCTTGAGCCAGACATCATAGCGGCATTTTTCAACGTCGCTGCCGTCCGCTCTGTAATGGCGCGTGGCATACACCACGGGGACGCCCGCTGTGTGGCAGAGGTCTATCGCTCTGGCGCAGGCGGGGACAGTGGCTGCGGCGGAGGGGATGCAGATGGGCGAGGCAGGGGAGATAAAGCCGCCCTGCATGTCGATCATTATCAATGCGTACTTTTTCATAATTATTCCTTTCGATTTTTTTCTTGTACTATAATTGCACAGATAGAAAAATATTTCAATTGTCAAAAACGACGAAGCATATGCTTCGTCGTTTTCGTATGATTACAGCTTTACGTCGCGCTTCTGCTTGTTATAGAGCTTGTTGAGCAGCGGGCGGACAACGTAGAATAAAAGCTTGTTATCGAGGTTGAACCAGTATATCAGCATGGACACAGGTATGAGAGACAGCAAGGCAATGATAAGCTTTTTGAATTTCATAATTACCACCCTTCGTAATCGTCGATATCGAGCAGACTTGCGTCCAGCGGTTCCTCCTGCATGACGGCGGTCATGTAGTCGCTGAACTGCTTGCGCATGGAGCTGCGGCTTATTGTGCGGTGGTCAAACATATCGTTCTGCACCCAGACGAGGTGCGCGCCGCGCTCCTTGGCCTGATCGTTCACAACGCCCGCGAGACCCATCGCGCCCTTGCAGGTGATGTCGTCGTAGACGAGTATCATGTCGCAGTTGAATTTCTCCGCCTCGTCCCAGAACTCAAGCAGATGCTTGTAGCCGCCGGTGAGATGGCGGC
This sequence comes from Lachnospiraceae bacterium, assembly GCA_963605945.1. GTDB lineage: Bacteria > Bacillota > Clostridia > Oscillospirales > Oscillospiraceae > Limivicinus. Next base: position 2,316 of record CAVCWF010000156.1, on the reverse strand, counting down.
GCATGACGCCGCGCTCGTAGTTATGCGCAATGTCGATAAGCGCCTGATCGACGTTGTCCTCGGACATTATGACGTTGCCGGAGAACATGTCCATCTGCGCCACTACCAGCACACCCCAGCAGTTATACGCCCAAGTGTTGAAATCAATGTAGTAGCAGCCGGGGCCGCCCCATGTTATCATGCGGTGGCGTGCGTTCGGGAAGCTGACGACCTTTTCGCGGTAGGCTTTCTCGGCAATTTTAAGCGCCTTTTTCGCGGCCTTGTCGACATACGGCATACTGCCGCCGGAGAAGGTGAAGTAGAACGCGTGGAACAGAGGGGAGATGACGTGCGCGTAGGGTGTATACGGGGTCTTGATGTACTCCCACGCCTCAAACTCGTTGCGAACCTCGGCGTTGTGCTTCTTCATTATCTCGAAGAACGCCTTCTCGTCGAATTTTTCGCCGGTGCAGCGCTCGATGAAGCGGATGACCTCCTTCATCTGGGCAAGGGCGTATTTATCCGTCGCGGAGTCCTCCCAGCGCATCGGGATGCCCGCGACCATGGAGGGGATCGTGACGCGGCGTTCGATGAGCTGGCTGTTCATGGTCGAGGAGTCGCAGGGCATGTTGTTCGTGACGAGGCATGCGCCGATCTGTGGGTAATCGTCGTTGATCGCGACGCCGGCGGCGTTCGCGCTGAGACGGCAGGAGTCTGCGGGCAGACCCGCATTTTCCATGACGTCCATGTAAAACGGAGCCAGACTCTGATCCATATATGTGCCGAGAAGCCCCTGAAGCACCTCAAGCGGCAGAGCCTTGAGCTTCGGGAAGCCGGCGATTATCTCAGGGCACATGGTCTGCTCAAGCATGACGAATTTGTCGGCATACTTCGTGTCGCCGAAGCGGCGGTCGCCCTTCATGCTGTCGGCGATCATCTGCGTCGCGCCCTTCATAATGGCGTGCATCTGCGTGTGCGACACGCGCAGAGCGGGGCCGCGCATACCGGCCATGCATTTATCGACCATGTTCAGGCTGCCGAGGTAGGAGCCGAGCCAGCGGTACTCAAGCATACCGCGCATGATGCGCACCGGGGATTTTGCAACGAACTGCACCAGCAGGCCAAGGTTCACGACCCACTGCGTGTAGTCGTAAAATGTATCCTTGAGGCCGCGCCACTCGCGGTGCTTTGCGATGCCGCTGCCCTTGATGAAACGCTTTCCGTCGTTTGCCATCACTGCTTACCTCCCTGAATTTTCTTTATCTCGATGCTCTCGACAAAGGCTTGGAACCGTGTGCGGAGCTGTCCGGCGGACGCCATGGTGTATTCCTTCTCGACGCCGATGCACGGAATGTGCTCCTTCTCGACCATGTCGTGCACACCCATGACGCGCTCATAGCTCCAGAACTCGCAGAACTTCATCTGGAGGTACAGCACGCCGTCGGCGTGATAATCGTTTACAAGCTGCTTGAGATAGCGGCGGCGCTGCTCCTGCTTCTCCTTGTTCATAAAGCGGGGGCATTCGCTGGTGCTGAGATAGTGACGGGCGACGGCAGTCAGTGCGCTCTCGCCGTCGCGGACGACGATTTCCTCGCGGCCGGGGAGGGAGCCGTAGCAGTAGCGGTCGGCGACGACGTATGCGCCGCAGTCCTCCAGAAGCTTCGTGAAGGCCGGATCGTCGACCTCGGAGCCGGTCACTACGATGCGCGCCCTGTACGCGGGCTTGGGGTCAGGCTCGCGGGTCTTTATCTCCTCCAGCGTCTCGCGGAGCATATCTTTCACAAGATACTGCGGGCAGCACTCGCTGACAAGCTGTATCACATGGAACTCGTAGCTCGTTATCGGTGGGTTTTCAAGCTTGCGGAGCTCGCCGATCTCGGTGATGATGCGGCATATCTCGTTGTGCTCGTCTATCACCTGACGGAGCGCGGCGTCAGAAATGTCGATGCCGTAGACCTCGCTGAGCGGCTGAAGTATGTATTTGCGCAGCTGCTCCTCATAATGCTCGTAGGCCGCGGGAGTCGTCACAAAGGGGACATCCATCATGCTCATAAAAAACTGCGGGTTCACGGGCTTCACGAGACCGAGAATGTCAAAATATTCGTGCGCACGGTGCATCATCTGGCAGGTCTCGGAGGACATCATCGCGGAGAGAAAGTTATATCCGCCCTCGATGCTGCGCTCAAGGATGCTGCGGGTGAAGGGACATGTCTTGTTGGTCATGTAGTAGGTGCCGATGTCGGTGCTGCCGGTTCCGGGGGCGCGCAGCCGCACGGAGAAGCAGCCGGGCAGGTTCAGCAATACTTCGGGGACAAAGTAGCAGGTATATCCCAGCGC
>CAVCWF010000155.1:0-7563 GCA_963605945.1 Lachnospiraceae bacterium | reverse complement strand
GAACCCATGTTACCGCCGTGAAAGGGCGGTGTCTTAACCGCTTGACCAACGGGCCATATAAAAGGCGCAGTGTTTAACGCTGCGCCTTGTTTGGTAGCGGCACCTGGATTCGAACCGGGGACACTTCGGGTATGAACCGAATGCTCTGGCCAACTGAGCTATGCCGCCATATGCCTTAAACAGCAATAGGAATTCTACCAGAACAAAGCCCAGTTGTCAACATCTTTTTTCGATTTTTCGCAGCTTTATGCGGGAAGATACTCCAAGGGGTCGGCGTGGACGCCGTTTACGGTGACTGCAAAGTGCAGGTGCGTACCCTGACCTATCTCGCATATTGCGGTAGTGCCGACGGAACCGATCGTGGCTCCGGCCTCGACCCAGTCGCCGACATTGACGGCGGGGACGTCCGCGAGATTCGCGTATACGGTTCTGATGCCGTCGCCGTGGTCTATCGTCAGCACGGTGCCGTACAGCGAGTCGGCCACAATGCTCTCGACCGTGCCCGCGCGGGCGGCGACGACCGTACTGCCAAGCTCGGCCATGACGTCAAGACCGTCGTGGGTGCGCCAGTCGCGCATGGTGACGTCGTAGCTGAGCGTATCGACGCTGTAAAGCCGCTCCAGCTCGCCGCTCAGCGGCCAGACATACATGGGAGCCGCGACCTCCATGACGTCGCCCTCTTTCCAGACGTCGACGGCCTCGATCTCCTCCGGCTCGCTGACCGGCGCGTTGATGCCCTCGGCGCTGATCTCCGGAGCTTCCGCGGCGATCTCTTCCTCGCCGCCGGTGACAGGCTCCGCCTCGCTGAATACCGGCGCTTCCGCCGCCGGCTCCGCGGTCTCGGCCGGAATTATGACCGTTTCGACCCGCTTATTCTCCATGTTGACGTTGCTTCTTACCGGGACCTCGTTCTTCATAGCCACATCTCCTGCCGCCATCATCCATGCGGACACGCCGATAACCGCGGCGCACAGGAAAAGGACTATGTAGAAGCCCTTACCCGTGAAAAATCCCTCCAGCTTCTTGCCGGAGCTGTTGCTGCTCATAGTCTTAACCTCCGTTGTAAAAATAGGTTTACGACCCTATTCTTGCCTGTAAACGGAGAATATATACATAATGAAAAATATAATCCTGAGAGACATACTGCCTCTCAGGATCATAGATTATAAATAAAATATTGTATCAGCCCAGAACATCCTCGTCGAGGATATCACCGACGCAGACGACGTTTGTGGGACCGGTGAGATATATGTCCCGTACGCTGCCGCCTTTGGCGGTCAGACTCACTGTCAGCTCGCCGCCCGGCATGGATATCGCAAGCGCATCGCCGCTCAGGCCGAGCAGCCGCAGTGCCGCCGCGATCGAGCCGCATCCGGTGCCGCAGGCAAGCGTGAAATCCTCAACTCCGCGCTCATAGGTTATCGCCTTGACATGCCCACTGTCCACGAGCTTCACGAAGCTGACGTTTGCCCCGCGAGGGAACTCTTTTGCGAACCGCAGGGCGCGGCCAAGCGCGCGAAGCGTATCGCGGTCACGCTCATCCCAATCGGGCATGAGAACTATCGCGTGGGGGATGCCGGGATCGCCAAGCTCGATGTATGCGCAGTCGTACACCGCGCCGCCGACGCTTACGCTCCGGCGCAGGTCTATCACGGTAGGGTCGTTGAGCCGCACTTTGTACAACCGCTTCGTCACGCGCTGCCCGGTGACGAGTCCGGCGGTGGTCTCGATGCGCTGAATCTCCCCGGACAGGCCGTTTTCGTACCCGTAGCGGGCGATGCACCGCGCGCCGTTTCCGCACATCTCGCCCATACTGCCGTCGGAATTATAGAAGATCATGCGGAAGTCGCCGCCCTGCCGCGGCGCGGCGACGACCATCATCCCGTCCGCACCGACGGAGACGTGCTGGGCGCACAGCCCCGCGGCAAGCCCCGACAGCGCCGATTCCGGTATCGTGCCGTCGATATTGTTTATAATAATGAAGTCGTTTCCGGCTCCGTGCATTTTGGTGAAGCGCATCGGCTCAGCCCCACATGGCGGTCAGCATCGGAATGATCTGCTTCTTGCGGGACATGACCTTCGGCAGGAACATGTGCTTATCCTTCGGCACGGCGGAGAACGCCTCCTGCATCACGTCGTCGCTGCCGACGTAGAAAATGTGCGAGCCGTCGAGCAGAACGTCCGTTATCATAAGGATGACGAGGTCGCAGTTGCTGCGCTGCTTGACCTTCTCCATGGCTTCGATGAACTCATCCCGCCGCTCCACGAGCTTCGACGAGTCGACGCAGGTTATCTGCCCGACGCCGATGGTCTGCCCGGAGATGTGGAACTCCTTATAGTCGGTTCCCAGCAGCTCTTCGGCGCTCTTGTCGTCGGAGGTGGAGGAGAACAGCTCGCGCCCAAGCTCCTTGAGCGAGATGCGCGCGATGCGGGCAAGGCGCTCCGCCATGGCGATGTCCTTCTTCGTGCAGGTCGGGGACTTGAACATGACGGTATCCGAGAGTATCGCCGCGGCCATAAGCCCCGCCATCTTGGGCGAGGGCGTGACCCCGTGCTCCTGATACATGGCGGTTATGATGGTGTTCGTGCTGCCGACAGGCTCGTTCCGGACGGAGATGGGCTGCCCGGTCTGGATATCGGCGAGGCGGTGGTGGTCGATTATCTCAAGTATCTCGACCTGATCCAGACCGTGCACGGACTGCGCGGCCTCGTTGTGATCCACGAGCACGACGCGCTTGCGCTTCGGGCGCAGCAAATGGAAGCGCGACAGCGTTCCCACAACGCGGTCGTTCTCGTCCAGAACCGGATAGCAGCGGTAGCGGCTTTTCAGCATCAGCTCGCGCACGTCGTCGAGATAATCGGTCAGGTGGAAGCAGATGATGTCCCCGGTCTTGCTGACGTGCTCAACCGGCATCGCCTGAAAGATGAGCCGTCCCACGCGCCGCGCGTCGAGCGGGGTGGAGATGATGCAGGTGCCGCCGTCATAATCGGTGAGGCGCGCGTCAACATCGGCCTGGCAGATTATCAGGCAGCAGACGCCCGCCTTGAGCGCCGCGTCTATTATCTCCGGCTGATCGCCGCAGATGACGATGCTGTCCGGCTCCGTGAGCTGAGGATTGCCGTAGGTCTGCGGCAGGGCGAGCACAACGTCGCCCGTGATGGTCTCGACATTGCTGCCAAACTCGTTTACAAGCTGACCTTCAAGTACGCTCAGGAGGTTGAACACCGGCAGCGCCTCGATGTGCGCGTCGTAAATGGTCTGCATATCGTAGGATGCGATGTCTCCGGCGGAGAGCATCCCGTGCAGGGTGCCGTCGTCGCGCACGATGGGTATCGTGGCGATCTGGCCATCTCGCATGATGCGCCACGCCAGATCCATCGACACGCCGCAGTTCAGCTCCGGCGGGGTGTCGTACTCGATATCGCTTATCTGCGTGCGCATGGTCTTGACGAACATCGGCGGCTCAAAGCCGAAGCGGTCGAGCATGGAGCGGGTCTCGTCGTTTATCGGGCCGATGCGTATCGCCTTGTACTCACGGTCGCCAAGCGCGTTGCGAAGGTTCGCGTAGGCCATCGCCGCGACTATCGCGTCGGTGTCCGGATTGCGGTGGCCTGTTACATATATATCATTCAACGTGAAATACCCCCTTTTTAATATGATTATAGGCGATATCGAGAATAATTTCAATCCGTAAAAATACTCTTTTAATAACATCTTAACTGTGTTAAACTGTAATAAAAAACAAAAATGAGGTGCGGCAATGAAAAAGAGAACCATCCGCCTCCTGAGTATGCTGCTGGCGCTGCTTATGCTCACCGGCTGCTCGTCGTCGATTCTTAACGACCGGCTTGACAGCGCCTACCGCGCGTTGCAGCGGAATTTCATAAGTGCCGACAGAAAGCTTGTCCCGTTTGACGAGATGGAGTACCAGCGCCCGGACATGAGCGCGATAAGCGCCGACTTCGACGCCGTGAACGACGCGCTGGACGGCGGGGATATCGAGGCCATCTCCGATGCGCTGGACGCCTGCTATCTCGACTATTATAATTTCGACACCATGTACACAATCGCGGACATCCGCTCGTGTCAGGACGTGTACGACAGCTATTACGCCGACGAGGTGAGCTGGTGCGGGGAGAACTTTGCGGCGGTGCAGCAGAAGATGGAGGACATGTTCTATGCCTGCGCCGCGTCCGACTTGGCGCAGGAGCTGGAGGAGAACTATTTCTGGGAGGGCTTCACGGACGATTACTCCGACCGCAGCCAGTCCTATTATAATGACGCGGCGGTGGAGCTGATGCAGCGCGAGAGCGCACTCGTCTCGGAATACCGCGCGCTCGCCGCCGAATCCGCTGCCGGTCTCGGAGATGCAAGCGGCGTGGGGAGCTATATGCAGTCGATCCAGAACTACGAAAAGTACAACGAAGACTTTGCCCGCATCTATATCGAGCTTGTGCGGGTGCGGCAGGAGCTGGCCGCACAGTTCGGGATGGATTACGAGCAGATGCAGTATACCTTCTATTTTGAGCGGGATTACACTCCGGAGCAGGCGGCGCAGTATGTCGCGGATATCCGGAACTATATGGTTCCCGTGTACGAGGAGATAATGGAATCCTCCCCGTATGACGATATCTATTACGACTACCTCGACGAGGACGAGCTTATCGGCGTCCTCGGAAGCGTCACCGAGTTTATGGGCGGGGACATCAAGGCGGCGTTCGACTTTATGACGAAGTATGAGCTGTACGACGTGACCCTGAACAGCAGCAAGGCGGCCATGTCGTTCCAGACCTATCTGTCAAACTACGAGGCACCCTTCCTGTTTCTCGACCCATACGGCGACACCGAGGACATCCTGACCCTCTCACACGAGTTCGGCCATTATGTGGACACCTTTGTAAATTATAATGCCAGCGAGACGATAGATATGTCCGAGTGCTATTCTCAGGCGATGGAGTATCTGGCGCTGGGCTATTACGACGAAGTCCTCGGCGAGGATGAGGCGGACAATCTGCGCCGCATGAAGCTGCTAGATACGCTCGACCTGTACGTTCAGCAGGCGTCGTTCGCGGAGTTTGAGAGCACGGTGTATTCCATGGATCCCGACCAGCTCTCCGCCGAAGTCCTGAACGATCTGTCGCTCCAGCTTGCGCGTGATTACGGTTACTGCGACGAGAGCCGCGCGAAGTATTACGCGATGAGCTGGTCGGATATCGCGCACTTCTTCGAGTACCCCTTCTATGTGATAACCTACCCCGTCTCCAACGATATTGCCATGCAGATATACGAGCTGTCGCAGGACGGCGGCACGGCGGGGCTTGATAAGTACAACGAGCTGCTCAGCCGCGAGTACACCGGATTTCTGGATAACATCGAGGAAGCAGGGTTCGTAAGCCCCTTTGAGAGCGGGCGTGTGCAGCGCGTCGCGGAGGATATGCGCCTGCTGATGCAGGAGCAGCGCGCGGCGTGAGTTGCCGCGGCTAGACATTATCAGGAAATTGCTCAGGGCAAATATAAGTATCGGTTGACAAGGGCAGACACGCCTGACAGTGCGTCTTTTCGGCGCTTTTTGTTCTTTTCGTCTTGAAGGGCGGCAGCCCGTCTGCGCCTCAAAAAACAAAAATCACTCAAAAATCCATCCCTGTCAGGTGCGAAGCAGTTTTGACGGAGCAGAAATGTGGCCAGACGATGAAAAGGCCGCAGAGAATACTTGCTGTATTGTCAAGGGCTTTGAAGAAGTATGGGCGCATTTCTGCCCGTCAAAACCGTGTTTCCCCTTATCAACCGATACTTTTAAATATATTTAAGTAATTCACTTGACATAATACCTTATTCGGGCTAAAATAGATCAGATAATATTTTAAGGAGCCATGGGGAGGCTCCGGCTGAATATTTCTTTTCAATTCCGACGGGTGCGTTTTATGACCCGTCTTGCTTTAGATCAAATTCTGCAATAGCCGCGGATGAATTCCGGCGTCCGGGGCGTCCTTCCGCCTGATTACCGGAGGTTTCCGAAAACGCCCTCCTTTATCAGACGGGGATTTCCATGCCCGGTTTTGACCAACGGTTGCTGTAAAGAATTGTCTTAAACCACCGCAAAATTCTAAAAAGAATGGAGGTGTGTTTGCTTACTATGTCTTTACCTTTATGGGTCGTTATAATAATTGCCGTCGTTGTGGCGGCGGTGTGCTTTTTCCTTGGCGTGCAGTACCGCAAAAAGGTTGCGGAGCGCGAGATAATGAGCGCGGAGGAAGAAGCCAAAAGAATAATAAATGAGTCAATAAAGAGCGCCGAGAGCAAGAAGAGGGAAGCTCTCGTAGAGGCAAAGGAAGAAATACACAAAAACCGCTCCGAGTACGAGCGGGAAGTCAAGGAGCGCCGTTCAGAGCTGCAGAAGCAGGAACGCCGCCTCCAGCAGAAGGAAGAAAACCTCGACAAGAAGATGGACGCCGTCGAGCGCAAGAGCGACACGCTCAACAACAAGATCGCCGCTGTTGAGAATCAGCAGCAGGAGGTCGCGCTCATCAAGAAGAGCCAGCTTGAAATGCTCGAAAAGATTTCAGGCTTTTCCGTCGAGGAGGCAAAGCAGTACCTCATCGCCAACATCCGTGACGATGTGACGCACGAGATGGCGATGAAGGTCAAGGAGATCGAAACTCAGTACAAGGAAGAAGCGGAGGATAAGGCTCGCGCCATTATCGCCACCGCCATCCAGCGCTGTGCCGCCGATCACGCAAGTGAGATCACCGTTTCCGTCGTACCTCTCCCCAACGACGAAATGAAGGGACGCATCATCGGCCGCGAGGGCCGCAACATCCGCAGCATCGAAACTCTGACCGGATGCGACCTCATCATCGACGATACCCCCGAAGCCATCACCGTCTCCAGCTTCGATCCCGTGCGCCGCGAAGTGGCACGTCTTGCGCTTGAGAAGCTTATTCAGGACGGTCGTATTCACCCCGCCCGTATCGAAGAGATGGTTGCGAAGGCGCAGAAGGAAGTCAACGCGACTATCAAGGCCGAGGGCGAGCGCGCCGTGTTCGAGACCAATATACACGGCCTGCACCCCGAACTTATCCGTCTCCTTGGCCGCATGAGATTCCGCACCAGCTATGGCCAGAACGTGCTGAACCACTCCATCGAGGTTTCCCATATTGCCGGACTTATGGCGGCGGAGCTGGGCGTCGATGTCGCAACGGCGAAGCGCGCGGGTCTGCTGCATGATATCGGCAAGGCTATCGACCATGAGGTCGAGGGCAGCCATGTCACCATCGGCGTCGATATCGCCCGCAAGTACAAGGAATCCGAAGCAGTTATTCACGCCATCGAAGCGCACCACGGCGACGTGGAGCCGCATACCGTCGTTGCCTGTCTTGTTCAGGCGGCGGACGCAATCTCCGCTTCCCGCCCCGGCGCGCGCCGCGAGAATATCGAGAGCTACGTCAAGCGTCTTGAGAAGCTGGAGGAGGTCTCCAAGAGCTTCCCCGGCATCGCAAGCTCCTATGCGATTCAGGCCGGCCGCGAGATACGCATCATGGTCAAGCCCGAAGAGGTCAGCGAGG